>CAKTWY010000088.1 GCA_934630445.1 uncultured Eubacteriales bacterium | reverse complement strand
GCGTCCTTTCCGGCGGCGAGCGCGTGCGGTGCATGCTCTCGCGCATGATGATGTTTGGCTCAAACGTACTCGTGCTGGATCAGCCGACCAACCATCTGGATCTTGAATCGATCACAGCCGTCAACAACGGGATCATCGATTTTAAGGGGATCGTGCTTCTTTCCTCGCATGACCATCAGTTTATCCAGACGATCGCCAACCGCATCATCGAACTGACGCCGGAGGGCTATATCGACCGCATGACCACATATGACGAATATCTGGAGAAGAAGGAGCAGGGCCTTTTATAAGCGGACGGCCGTGGAGAGTGGGGGAGAGCGGCAGGCTGCGCTTTGTCTGTTTTGCCGCATATTGGGGAAAAGCACGGCCGGTTTTGGATACAATGGCGCTTGACAAATGCGGGCCGCAGCGGATATACTGGATATACAATCAGCGCGTATATGTGACTGACGGGTAATTATGGTCAAACCATAGTGGAGCATATACGTTTTGTGCCGACCGTCTGGGCAGTCTTGTAGCAGTACAGGGCTGCCCATTTTGTTTTTCGGGCAGCCGGAAAATGGAGGAGGACGACATGAACAACCAGCAGCAGTGGCGCGGCTTTACCGGCGGGAATTGGCAGGAGCATATCGATGTGCGCGATTTTATCCAGAAGAATTATTCCGCTTATACGGGCGGCGCGGATTTCCTCGCCGGTGCGACGGAGCGCACAAAGCGCCTGATGAAAAAACTCGAGCGCCTGTTTGAGCTTGAGCGCGAATACGGCGGCGTGCTGGATATCGACACGACGACCGTATCGTCTCTGACGCATTACGCGCCCGGCTACCTCGACCGGAAGGACGAGCTGATCGTCGGGCTGCAGACCGCGAGGCCGTTAAAGCGCGGCGTGAATCCCTTCGGCGGTATCCGCATGGCGCGCAGCGCCTGCGCGGCGTATGGCTATACGCTTTCCGAGCGCATTGAAGACGAATTTAAGTACCGCACGACGCACAACGACGGCGTTTTCCGCGTCTATACGGACGAGATGAAAAAAGCGCGCCACGCCGGCGTGATCACCGGCCTGCCAGATGCGTACGGGCGCGGGCGCATCATTGGAGACTACCGGCGCGTGGCGCTTTACGGTGTCGACCGCCTGATCAAAGAAAAAGAACGCGATAAGGCAGAAATTGGCCGCGGTCTTATGAACACGGACACCATCCGCCAGAGCGAGGAACTTTATCAGCAGATCGCTTTCCTGAAAAAGCTCAAGGAAATGGCGATGCTTTACGAAATCGATATTTCCGCCCCGGCGGGGAATGCGCGTGAGGCGATCCAGTTTACATATTTCGGCTATCTCGGCGCGATTAAGGAGCAGAACGGTGCAGCGATGTCGCTGGGCAGGGTGAGCACGTTCCTCGATATCTATATCGAGCGCGATTTGCGAGAAGGCACGCTCGACGAAGTGCATGCGCAGGAGCTGATAGACGATTTTGTTATGAAGCTGCGCATGGCGCGCCACCTGCGCACGCCGGAATACAACGAGCTGTTCGGCGGAGATCCGATGTGGATCACCGAGTGTGTCGGCGGCGTGGGCGAGGACGGCCGCCCGCTGGTCACCAAAAATTCGTACAGGATGCTCAATACCCTTTATACGCTCGGCCCTGCGCCGGAGCCGAACCTCACCGTGCTCTGGTCTGAAAAGCTGCCCGAGGCGTTCAAGACCTTCTGCGCGCAGGCGTCGATCGACACGGATGCGCTGCAGTATGAGAATGACGATCTCATGCGACCGACCTACGGCGACGATTATGCGATCGCCTGTTGCGTTTCGGCCATGCGTGTGGGCAAGCAGATGCAGTTTTTCGGCGCGCGGTGCAACCTTCCAAAGCTCCTGCTCCTTGCGCTGAACGGCGGCTACGATACCGTGAAGGACACGAAAATCGGCCCGGAGATGGAAGTATATCCGGGCGAGTATCTCAATTACGACGAGGTGATGGCGCGCTTTGACATCTACCGCAAGTGGCTGTGCGCGCTGTATGTCAACACGATGAACGTCATCCACTACATGCATGACAAATACGCCTATGAAAAGACGCAGATGGCCCTGCACGATACCGATGTGGAGCGCTTTATGGCCTTCGGCGTGGCGGGCCTGTCTGTCATGGCCGACAGCCTGAGCGCGGTGAAGTACGCAAAGGTGCGCGCGCTGCGCGATGAGAGCGGCTACATCACCGGCTTTGAGACGACAGGCGATTTCCCCACCTACGGCAACGACGACAACCGCGTGGACAGCATCGCGCAGACGCTCCTTCACGATGTGGCGCAGGACCTTCGCAGCACGCCGGCTTACCGCAATGCGATTCACACGCTTTCGGTCCTGACGATCACGTCGAACGTCGTATACGGCAAAAAGACCGGCGCGACGCCGGACGGGCGGCCCGCTTTCGCCCCCTTTGCGCCCGGGGCAAACCCCATGCACAACCGGGAAAAGAACGGCGCGCTCGCCTCGCTCAACTCGGTTGCAAAGCTTTCGTACGACGACTGCCGCGACGGAATTTCCAATACCTTTTCCATCGTGCCGCAGGCGCTGGGGAAAGAGGCGCATGTGCGCGCGAAAAACCTTGTCTCCATTATGGGCGGCTATTTCGCAAACGGCGCGCATCATTTGAATGTCAATGTTCTCAGCCGCGAGCAGCTTGTCGCGGCGTATGAAGACCCGGAGAAATATCCGAATCTCACAATACGTGTTTCCGGGTATGCGGTCAATTTTCATAAGCTTTCGCGCGAGCAGCAGCGAGAGGTGATCAGCCGCACGTTCCACACAGTGCTATGACCGGACGCGTGCATTCGCTCCAGTCGCTCGGCACGCTCGACGGGCCGGGGGTGCGTTTTGTGGTGTTTCTGCAGGGGTGCCCACTGCGCTGCGTATACTGCCACAACCCCGATACGTGGGAAGCATCCGGCGGCATGGAGATGACGCCGGATGCGGTGTTTGAAAAAATTCTGCGCTGCAAAAGGTCTCTCGGTATGGACGGCGGGGTGACCGTATCGGGCGGCGAGGCGCTTGCGCAGGCCGATTTTACGCATGCGCTTTTTCAGCTGTGCAAAGCCAACGGCATTCACACGTGCCTGGATACTTCGGGATGCATCTGGAATGAAGATGTGAGCAGGCTTCTGACGGCGACGGACCTCGTGCTGCTCGACATCAAGTTTACGGAAGAGGCGGCCTACCGTGCCTGCAGCGGCGGGAGCCTTGCGCAGACGCTGGCGTTTCTGGAGCGCCTTGCGCAGCGGGAGATCCCCGTGTGGATACGCCATGTGGTGGTGCCGGGGCTTACGGATTCGGAGGAGAATATCCGGCGCCTGCGGGAGCTGGTTAAACCTTTTCCAAATGTCGAGCGGGTGGAGCTGCTGCCGTTTCGCAAGCTGTGCATTGAGAAGTATGATGCGCTTGGGCTTGCATTTGCGCTCAAAGATGTACCGGAGATGGAACAGACGCGCCTGAACGCGCTTGAATGCCTGCTTGCGGGCGACGGAGGAGAGGTTTGACGCCCGCTGCGTATACGGCTGCGCGGATTGAAACGATAAGCGGAAGGAGCAGGCACATGCAGTGCCTGCTCCTTCCGCTTTGTTCCAGTCCTTCCAGAGAAAATTTTCAGATATTTTGTGACTTTTTGGTGCAGTTTGCGTCTAACCTTATGTGCTACAATATAGACATAGGCAGGTGACAGCATGAAGCTTTGGAGCACTGCCGGCACACGGACGCATACCGCACGGGAAAATGTGCGCAGCCAGGAGAAGCGCGAGCGAAGCGCCGTCCATGCCGGAAAAATAACAGAAGAAGATACGCGCGCAGATGCAAAAAATACAGATCAGGCCAAAACAGAAGACATCTGGGATTATGACTGGCACACCAATTGGCAGGAGGATGAACACAGCGATCTTCCGCACGGTTACGTATCAAAGGCGAGAACGAAGCGGCAAACACTTCGCACTGTTGCCATTACGCTCGCATGTCTTGGCGCGCTCTATCTCTTTATGATCTACACGAATCTTCCGTTTATTGCGAAATGGCGCACGATCTATATCGAGACGGCCATGAGCACGATGACACATCAGTGGCTTGCTACGGCGTTTATCCCGCAGAGTGTGATCGACAAGGCGATGAATGGCCGCTACAATCTTGACGAACAGCAGAACGGCCTTTTCAGTGACTGGGCAGATGCGGGAGGGGAAGGACCGGCTTCCGCCCCCTGGGAGGAGGAGAAAGAGCGCTTTTTTGAGGCGTATCCCGAGATCGATCGGGAGAGCTTTGAAGCGTATTTTGACGCGCACAGCGGGGAAGTGATCGACGACGAAGGCTATCTTGTGATTGACAAAGCGGGGCTGGAAGACGGCGGAACGACCATTCGACCGGTTCATGGCGACGAGGTACTCGCTATCGATACGAGAAATGGAATCGTGATCGTAAAGATCAAAGGAGACGGTTATGTCGCCCGCATGGCGATCGTTAAAGACGCTTCGCGCGTCGGAGTCGCTGTGGCGGAGGGGATCGGCAGCGTCGGCTCTACGATGGCGGAGCTCGCGCAGCACAGCGGAGCAGTGCTTGCAATTAACGCCAGCGGCTTTTACGACCCCGACGGACACGGAAATGGCGGCCAGCCGTACGGCCTGGTAAAGTCGAATGGCAAGCTCTATAACAAAGCCGAGCCGGGCAACTATAAGACGATCGGGTTTGATCAAAACGACAGGCTCTACATCGGCGAATATTCTTCGGCTGACGACTTTCGCGACGCAGTCGAGTTTAAGCCTGCACTGATTATAAACGGTAAAAAGCTGGTCAGTGGTTCGGCGGGGTGGGGCGTTCAGCCGCGCTCAGCGATCGGGCAGACGGAGGATGGAGATGTACTTCTGCTGATCGTCGACGGACGCGCGCCGGGTTACTCGATCGGAAGCACGCTCGGCGACTGTGCGGATATGCTTGAACGTTACGGCGCTGTGCAGGCCTGCAATTTGGATGGGGGTTCTTCAAGCGTGATGTATTATAACGGCCGTGAAATATCCAGACCGTCCGCTGCGAATAAAGTAAACGGACGCAGGCTGCCGGACGGATTTGTTGTGTATGAAAAATAGCCGCAGGCTATTTTTCATACACATGTGCATCGGCTGCCCGTAAGGGCGAGACGCACGCGAATGAAATCGGAGTTTTTGTTGCGGAGCAATAAAAAATAAAGCCGTATCCGCGCGGCGCAGATATAAAAGCAGATTCCGCTTGATAGAAAGCCCCCTGTGCGCCTTGACGCACAGGGGGCTTTTTGATCATTTTTACGCAAACGGATTCTCCGTCGGATAGGGCCGGGAAGCGGGGCGATTGTAGGAGATATCCTCCACACCCAGATAGCGCATGACCTCAAAAAGAGCCTTGCCGTAGTGACCGAAGGCCACGGCGCCATGGTGGGGGAAGCGCTTTTCAATCAGTACATTGCGGTAGAAGCGGTTCATCTCCGGGATAGCGAACACACCGATCGAACCGAACGACTCGGTTGCAACGTCGAGCACTTCTCCCTGCGCTACATAAGCGCGAAGGCGCGTATCGGCGGTTGACTGCAGGCGATAGAAGGTGATGTCGCCGGCTTTAATATCACCTTCGAGTGTGCCGCGCGTGATGTCCGGCTCCGGCAGATCGGGCTCGAGATCGCGCTTCATGATGAGCTGGTAACCCATATGCGGATTTTTTAAGAGCGAGCATGCGGTATTGCCACAGTGGAATCCCATGAAGGTTTCGTTCAGACGGTAGTCATATGTACCCTTGATATGCGCTTCATACATCGCGCGCGGTACGCTGTTGTTGATGTCGAGCAGCGTGACCGGCTTTTTGGACACGCATACGCCGATATACTCGGAAAGCGCGCCGTAGATGTCCACCTCGCAGGATACGGGGATTCCGCGCGCCGTCAGGCGGCTGTTGACATAGCAGGGCACAAAGCCAAACTCGGTCTGAAAGGCAGGCCAGCACTTGTTGGCAAACGCCGCGTATTTGGAAAGGCCCAGGTGCTCGGACATGAAATCCTCCAGCGTCAGTTCATACTGCGCAAGGCGGGGCAGAACACCGGCATAGGGGTTGTCCGTGCCGAGCTCCGCTTCCATCTCGGCGATTTTGGCGGGAATGCGCGCGTCGTTTGCGTGCTTGTTATAGGCCACGAGAAGGTCCAGCTCGGAATGCTCTTCAACCGCTACGCCAAGGTCGAAAAGTGCTTTGATGGGCGCGTTGCAGGCGAGAAAATCGTTCGGCCGCGGCCCGAACGCAAAGATCTTGAGCCCCTTCAGAGCGCAGAGCGCCGTTGCGACCGGATAAAATTCACGGATCTGCCCGGCGATCTCTTCCGCCGTGCCGCAGGGATAGGCGGGGATGTATGCGCGCCTGCCGCGAAGGCCAAGGTTGTACGAGGCGTTCAGCATTCCGCAATATGCGTCGCCGCGTCCGTCGTGCAGGTCGCCGTCGCCCTCTGCGGCAGAGGTGAACATGACCGGTCCGTCAAAGCGCTCAGCGAGCATTGTTTCAGGCGTTTCAGGGCCGAAGTTGCCTAAAAAAACGCAAAGCGCATCGACATTCGCTGCTTTCAGATCCGCAAGGGCGCGGCCGACGTCGGTTTCACTCTCCACACAGATGGGGCATTCGTAAAGACCTTCGCCATATGCGGCGACAATCGCACGGCGCCGCTTTTCCGACAGCGTGATCGGGAAACAGCTGCGGCTGACAGAGACGATGCCCATTTTGATATCAGGTATGTTCTTCATAATAAATTCTCCTTTATCTTTCCGGCTTTTGGCCGTAATAAGCGTTTTTTCCGTGCTTTCTGAGATAGTGTTTATCAAGAAGCGCCTGTTTGATTGGCGAACATGGCCCTGACATCAATAAGTTCTGCCAGGCCATGAGGGCGCACTCTTCCAGCACGACAGCGGTTTCGACCGCTTTTTTGGCGTTCGGACCCCAAGCGAAAGGTCCATGGCTGTGAACGATAACGGCTGGTACAGCGGAAGGGTCGCGCACGGCGAACGTTTCGCTGATAACGCGGCCTGTTTCGTGTTCGTATGCGCCGCTGATCTCCGCATCTGTCATTTCGCGCGTACAGGGCACCGCGCCGTAAAAGTAATCGGCGTGCGTCGTGCCCAGCGCCGGAATATCCATCCCCGCCTGAGCGAATATGGTCGCCCAGCGTGAATGCGTATGTACAATGCCGCTGACCTCCGGAAAAGCCCGGTAAAGCGCAACATGTGTCGGCGTGTCAGATGAGGGGCGAAGAGTACCCTCCACTACGCGGCCTTCGAGGTCCACAACCACCATATCATCCGGCTTCATCGCATCATACTCGACCCCGGACGGTTTGATCACAATAAGGCCGCTTGCACGGTCAATGGCGGAAACATTACCCCAGGTAAAGGTGATAAGGCCGTATTTCGGCAGGAGAAGATTTGCTTCATAAACTTCTTGTTTTAATGCTTCGAGCATCAGGATCCTCCTTGCGGCTATCCTTACTTAAAAGTATGTACAATACGCTGCATAAGTAAATACAAATGAATTCTATGCGATGCGAAGGGAAAAAACAAGACGGCATACTGCATAATTTTTATCCATCGTATTTACGATTCTGCACAAAAAGCCTCGTGACACTGCAGCTTTTTGACCGAGCCGCGGATAGCGAGAGCTGCGGGGAGCTTTCTTTTTTCGCAGGTATCCGCCCCTTCCATCTGGCGCAGCAGCACTTGGGCCGCGGTGCGTCCCATTTCCCGGGAGGGGTACACCGCCGAAGTCAGGTTGTAAAGCATTGGCTGCGCGAGCGGGGAGTCGTCAAAACTTGCCACCGATAAATCGTGCGGTACGTCCTTGCCGTTTCGCCGCAGCAGACAGATCAGGTTTGCCGCGATCTGATCATTGTAGCATACAGTACTCGTGACGCCTGCAAGGCGCGAGAGGAGGATTGGATCCATTGAACCGCTGAAAAGTGTTTCTACATCTTCCGTCGTGTACCAGAGGACGGAGTCGTCATCCAGACGCATGCCAAGCCGTTTCGCGGCATATAGAACGCCCTCATAGCGCTTCAGCCCCTGAATATCGTCGGATTTGAAAATACCCCCGATCGTGCGGTGGCCCTGCGTGTACAGGTATTCCGCCAGCAGCTCCCCGGAATGGACGTCGTCGATCACGACATAGGAATCGTGAAAAGCGCCGCAGCATCCGTTTAGAAAAACGATCGGAACGCCGCGCGCGCGAAACGCATCAAACAGCGCGAGATTTGCATTCGGAAGGGCGGATTTTGTGCCCTCAATAATGAGGCCGGATACGCCGGCCTGCAGCATCTGCCGGAGCGCATTTTCCTCGTTGCGCTGCTTGTTGTAGGTGATGCCGAGCGCGAACAGCAGTCCGTTTTTCGTCAAAACCTCGTCGATGCCCTGCAGGATGCCGGGAAAGACGTAGTCGTCAAGATACGTCATCACCACGCCGACCTGCGCGCCGGAAGGAGTTTCGCCGCGCGCCTCGGAGAGGCCGGCGCGAACAAAAGTGCCGCTGCCGCGTGCGCGGGAGAGGAGGCCGTCCGCTTCCAAAGCGCCGAGCGCTTGGCGGATTGTCTGGCGGCTGACACCAAACTGCGCGGCAAGCTCATTTTCAGATGAAATCCGATCGCCGCGCGCGAGCGCACCGGTGCGGATCTGCTCTCTGAGCCAATTCGTCACGATCTGATGTTTGGGAAGCTGTGCCATAAAAACCTCCTGTTGCTTGATACTGATAAAAAAAGCTTACTATAAAAAGCTCCAAAAGTAAACAAGTTGTACATACAATTTCTTAATTTTCTTCAGGCGCAATGCGGTTGATCTCGCGGAATTCGCGCGCGGTCATGCCGTGGTGCTTTTTGAATTGCTTGGAAAAATAAGACATATCGTTAAAGCCAACTGTCTCGGCAATGGATGAAACTGGATCGTCTGTCGAGATGAGCAGCCGTTCTGCTTTGGACAGACGATGGTTGATCAAATAGTTTTGCGGAGAGGTGCCGACATAATTCTTGAAGAGCTTGAACAGATAGGTCCTGTCTATATTCAGTTCTGCCGCGAGTTGTGAAATACTGATGTTGAGCATGTAATTTTTGTGGATATATTCCAGGCAATACTCGAAGTAGTCGGAATTGCTCCTTGTGTTTTGTGTCAGCGGCTCGATCGCAGCAAGAATCTGCGCGAGATACCGGCCGGGCTCGTACTCACAGCGGGAAGAATCGATCAGGGATATCAGAAAGCTCGTCAGGCTGTCGTTGAAGAGTGATGCGGATACTGCGCGGCGGAAGAGAGGGGCTTTGCGTGTTACGCCGCTTAAGGCAAGCTGCTCCTCAAAGGCTTTGCCGGAGATACCGATCCAGAAATAATCCCACGGATTTTTTTCATCAGGGAGAAAGGTGGGAAGTTCCCCGGGAAAGATGATGAATCCATCGCCCTCGTGCAGCAGATAAGTGCGCTCGGCCGTCTGCTTGTAGCCCTGGCCGGAGATAATATAGTGCATTCGATAATGCTCGCGGACAAAAGTACGCAGATTCACATTTTTTGCCGGCCGCTCCCAACCATAGTTGATCACATGAAAATCCCCCTGACAGTCCAAAGGAAGAGGAGAAGTCTGATTCATCGCAAAAAACCCCCTTTTTCCAAAACACAGACGCATGGTGGACTAAGGACATCTGCCGACCTGGAAAAGGAACGGCAGCCCGCGTTCGGCACATGCCGATTATGCCATAACCATTTTACATTTATGGTATAATAACCGTTCTGCGGTTATTATACCGTGCGCATGTCGCCTCTCCGAGGCGACGCGCTGATATTTTATGGCGTGCCGTCTCAGACGGCACATGCCAATTATACCATAAAGTGTTTCACGCTTTATGGTATAATGTTGGACGCACTTTGTCAACATAAAGACCACTAGAGGCAACACACATTACTACAAAAAAGGAAAAATGTTGGATATACTTTAGACAAGAGGTATAAAGCAGGAGGGGATTATGAAGATGAAAGCGTCAGAAATGCCCAAAAGGGGAGTGGAGAGG
>CAKTWY010000087.1 GCA_934630445.1 uncultured Eubacteriales bacterium | reverse complement strand
GTCTTATCCCCCGCCATTTCGTACGCCACATTCTCCTGCTCCTTCTGCTGCAGGAATTTTTCAGCCGTGCGCGCGGGGAGCACCGTTTTGACCAGCGTGCTTGCACGCGCAAGCGCAAGCGCCTGTCCGAGCGTATCCGGCAACAGCTCCACATCGACCGGCCGCTGAAGGTAGAGATTGACGTTCATCGGCGGACGCAGCGAAAGGGCGCGATCGATGCCGTCCAGCCCCGCCGCCAGAAGCAGAGAAAACGCATGGTACGGGTTACAGGACGGATCCGGCGAGCGCAGCTCCATCCGGCGGTATTCCCCCTGCGCCGCCGGGATGCGCACAAGCTGCGAGCGATTCTGATGCGACCATGTCACATATGCCGGCGCCTGCTGCTTCCCCAACCGGACATAGGAATTCGTGAGCGGATTGAGGAACGCCGTAATTTCCCGCACGTGCGCGAGAATTCCTTCCGTGAAGCTCTCTGCATCGTCCGGCCCGTCTCCGGGATGAGGCTGGAAAATATTCACACCGTTTTTTGCCAGAGAAAGGTTGATATGGAGCCCGCTGCCACTCTTATCCGCGATGGGCTTTGGCATGAATGACGCGAACAGTCCGTTCTGCGCGGCGATCGTTTTAACGACTGATTTGAAAGTGATCAGATTATCTGCCGTTTCCAGTGCGTCCGCATAGCGGAAGGCAATCTCATTTTGTCCCGGGCCCTGCTCGTGGTGCGAACTTTCCGGAAGAATATCCATCTGCTCGAGCGTCAGACAGATCTCGCGGCGCACATTTTCCCCGCGGTCCAGGGGCGCGATGTCGCAGTAGCCCGCGTTATCGTGCGTGCGCATGGTCGGCCTGCCCGTCTCGTCCAGCTCAAACAGATAAAACTCGCATTCCGCCCCGATCTTGCAGGTATATCCCATTTCCGCCGCTTTCAACACGGTCTTTTTCAGGATGTGCCGCCCGTCTCCCTCAAACGGCCGTCCATCCGGATGACGGATATCGCAGAAAAAGCGCACAACCCGCCCGTGTGACGGACGCCACGGAAGCACTGCGAGCGTCGACGGATCAGGGAACAGCAGCAGGTCCGACTCCTCCACATTCATAAAGCCGCTGATGGCTGAGGCATCAAATGCAATTCCCTTTTCAAAAGCGCGCGCCAGCTCTCCCGGCATGACTGAAATATTCTTCTGCATGCCAAAAATATCGCAGAACGCGAGACGGATAAACTTAACATCATTGTCATTGATAAATTGAAGGACCTCGGACATGGTGTACTTCATGCCAAATACCGCCCTTTCCGGGCGCAGCAGCGCGCCCTGGTGATTTTCTCAGGTCAGTTGTTCGTATAGAGCTGCTTGTACGGCGTTTTGGAGTTCGGCGTAAGCATGTAAAAGGTGCTGTGCATAATCTCATCCGCGTCCTTGCCGAACGTCCGGCAGAACTCCTCGACGTACGGCCGGATCTCCTCCAGCGCCTCGGGTGTGGCCCGCTCGGCACACACCTGTTTGGGCAGGCCTTCCGGCGGCGTGTCGCACCGGAGCAGGATCTTTCCGCCGTGCATGCCCGTTCCGCAGAAGTAGCCGATCGGGGGCTTCCCGCCGCTGGAAAGGCCGAGCACGATGATCAGCCCCCCAGCCTGATATTCGCCGAGGAAGCTTCCCGCCGCCCCGCCGATCACGAGTACAGGGAGTTTTTGCTGATATGCCTTCATATGGATCCCCGCGCGGTAACCCGCGTCGCCCTCGATATAGATCCTGCCCCCGCGCATCGCATAGCCCGGCGCGTCGCCGCAGCGGCCGTGGACCATGATCACGCCGTCGTTCATCGTGTCGCCAATGGCGTCCTGCGCATTTGCAAACACTTCGATCTTCGTGCCGTTCAAATATGCGCCGAGTGCATTGCCCGGTACGCCGTGGATTTTGATTGTCTTCCCGCTCGAGCCGCTGGCGATGTAGCGCTGCCCGATGCACCCGTCAATGGTGATCGCGCTGTCTCCGCTCTGTCGGACGAGGTCGTTCAGGGCCTGAAAATGCATACCCTCTGCCTGTATTTTCATTGTATCCTACCTCCCAGTTTGGCGGCGCGTTCCCGCTTTGTAAAGGCCATCAGCTGCGGCTTTTCGCAGATCAGGCCAAAGTCAACCGTTGAGAGCGGCGTCCTTTCCCGAATCAGCGAGGTATAAATGCCCGCCCGTTCAACCGCGCCAATGAGGATAAAGCCGCACAGCAGCCCGTCTTTGGTAAAAAGTTTCTTATAGTTCTCCCCGTCTTTTACGGTATAGGCGTCGCCGTCATAGCTGCCCGCCGTGATCATATGGTATCCGAAGAAGCCGATCGCATTCATCGGCATCGCATGGTCGAACACCCGATGACCGCCCGCCATATTGATGCCCGCGCACTCGCCCTGCATATAGGCGTTGGGCAGAAGCGCAAGCGGTCGGCGCGTGCCCGTCGTGATGTCATAGCTCTCAGCGCAGTCGCCAGCGGCGTATACATGCGCAAGCGTCGTTTGGCAGCGCTCGTCTGTCTCGATACCGCGCTTCACCGCGCCGCCGGCCGCCTGCACAAGCTCTGTATTCGGCCGCACGCCGACCGCCACTACCAGCACGTCGAAATCGACTGTCGTTCCCGATTTCAGCACAGCGCTGGTTTCCGCAAAGGAGGCGACGCTGTCACTCAAATAAAAACGAATGCCATGCGCTTCCAGGTGCTTCTGCACCAGAACAGAGCCCTCTTCATCAAGGATGCTCGGCAGGATACGCCCGGCGAGATCTACTACCGTGATGGAACCGGCCTTTTTTGCAATGCCCTCGGCGCACTTCAGGCCGATCAGTCCCGCGCCGACGATAAGCACCCTTCCCCCGGGTGCAAGCGCGGCATCCAGTGCCTTCGCGTCGTCGAGCGACATGAAGCTGAATTTGTTTTTGACCGTCTCCAAGCCTTCCATCGGCGGCACAAAGGGTTTTGAACCGGTCGCAACGAGGAGCTGTTCGTATGCGATCTCCTCGCCGCTTGTGATCGTGACGACGCGTTTGCCTGCGTCGATGGAAGCCGCCCGCGCGCCGAGACGCACCTCACAGCCGTTTTTCTGATAAAAATCATCCGGGCGGTATTTCATACGCTGCTCGTCGGTCTTGCCCAGAAGCAGATAGGATATGAGCGGACGAGAATATGTATGGTATGCTTCGCTCGAAAGGATCGTGATGGAACCGGTGCGGTCGATCTGGCGGATGCCCTCTACGCAGCCGACAGCCGCGGCGGAGTTTCCGATGATAACATATTTTGACATCGTCTCTACCTCTCCTCGTATACGATCGCCTGGTTCGGGCAGCCCTTGACGCATGCGGGCGTGCCGGAGGCGTTTTTCGTACATAGCTCGCACTTCTGGATGGCCCCTGTATCCGACGGCATTACCGCGCCGTACGGACACGCCAGGATACAGGTGTAGCAGCCAACGCACTTGTCGGAGTTGATGGCGATGACGCCGTCCTCGATGGTCAGCGCGCCGGAGATACAGCTCTTGACGCAGAGCGGCTCGTCGCAGTGGCGGCACGATACGGCAAAGCTGATGCCGCCCTTCTCCTCAATGCGGATGCGGGGATTGATGGTGATGTCTTTCAGTGCCTTTGCCATGTCGTCGGAACCCGAATTTGCGAACGCGCAGTAGTATTCGCAAAGATGGCAGCCAAGGCACCATTCTTCATTTACATAAATACGCTTCATAAGAAACCCCATTTCTCACACGTGCGCCATCCAGGGCGCCGCATCGGTTTACCGCGTATCCGCCAGCGCCGGGCGCTGGCGGATACGCGCTGTCAACTGTAAACGGGGCTGCAGAACATGCGCCGCGCCTGCGTATCAGAAATAGCCGCAGGCTGTTTTTTACCGCATCTTGACGTAGGCCTCGCGCTCGGCGCCGACCGACACATAGCTGATCGGGCATTCAACCGCTTTTTCGATAAACGCGATGTACCGAAGCGCCGCTTCCGGCAGGTCCTCTTTGGTTCTGCAGCCGCTCAGATCGCAGTTCCACCCGTCGAGATACGTGAAGACGGGCTTCGCGCGGTCCAGTTTATCCCCCATGGGAAACTCTGTTGTGACCTCACCGTTCCCGAGGTCATACCCCGTACAAACCGGGATCGTCTTTAAATAGGACATAACGTCGAGCTTCGTCAGGGCGATCTCCGTCGCGCCCTGCATGCGCACGCCGTATTTTGACGCCACTACATCGAACGCGCCGACGCGGCGCGGTCTTCCCGTCGCGGCGCCATACTCCCCGCCTGCTTCGCGCAGAGCGTGCGCCTCCTCGCCCGACATTTCCACCGTGAACGGCCCCTCGCCGACACAGGTGGAGTACGCCTTCATGACGCCTACGACTGCGTCGAGCTTTCTGCCCGGCACGCCCGCGCCGATCGGCGCGTATGCCGCGATGGTGGAGGAGGAGGACGTGTACGGGTAGATTCCGAAATCGATGTCCCTGAGCGCGCCGAGCTGCGCTTCAAACATGACGCGCTTGCCCTCCCGCAGGGCTTTTTCAAGGTAAAGGCCGGTATCACAGATGAAGGGCTTCAGGCGCTCGCCGTATTGATGAAGCCACGCGAGCATCTTCCCTGTATCGATTTTTTCAGCATGGTATCCGCCCTCGACCATGAGGTTTTTCCAATCGACGATGCCGGAAAGGCGCTTTTCAAGATACGCCTCGTCCAGAAGGTCTCCCATGCGGATGCCCTTTTTCATATATTTGTCGCTGTAGACAGGCGCAATGCCGCGGCGCGTGGAGCCGAACTTCGCGTCGCCCAGGCGATCCTCCTCCAGGCAGTCGAGCAGCACATGATACGGCATGCAGACGATCGCGCGGTCGCTGATCTTGAGGTTCTCCGGCGTGATGCTCACGCCGGCGCTCGTAAGCCGCTCCATCTCCCCGCTGAGGTGCGCGATGTCGATGACCATGCCGTTGCCCATGACGTTGACGATCTCCGGGCGCAAAATCCCCGACGGCAAAAGGTTTAAGATAAACTTGCCCAAATGATTGATCACGGTGTGGCCGGCGTTGTTTCCGCCCTGATAGCGCACAACAACGTCCTGCTCTTCAGACAGCAGGTCGACCATGCGGCCCTTTCCCTCATCGCCCCAGTTGATTCCTACGATTGCTGTAAGCATAAACTCACCCATTCCGCCGTGTAAACGGCTGACATTTTAAAGATTAACAGCGTGTTTCATCTGTCAGTGCAATTATAGTATAGTTTTATTTATAAGTAAAATTATTATTTCTACTAAATGAAATAAGCAATACTAATCATTGCACCGGACACGCCGTCATTCTCCCGCGTGAGCGATCCCGAGGATATCAAGTTCTTTCTGGTTCAAGCCCACGCCCCGAAGCATGAGACGGTTCCCGCGCAGGGCTTCGATGGAGTTGATGCCCATGCCGCCCATCATTTCCTTGATCTCATGGTTCCATGCCGTGATCAGGTTGATCAGGCGCTGACAGCCGATATCGGGGTTTAAGCGGCGCACAAGCTCCGGGCGCTGGGTGGCGATGCCCCAGTTGCACTTGCCGGAATGGCAGCTGCGGCACAGATGACATCCAAGTGCCATCAGCGCGCTTGAGGCGATGTAGACCGCGTCCGCGCCGAGTGCAATCGCCTTCACCACATCGGCGCTGTTTCGGATGCTGCCGCCCACAACGACAGACACATTGCCGCGGATGCCCTCGTCGCGCAGGCGCGTGTCGACGCTTGCGAGCGCCAGTTCGATCGGAATGCCGATATTGTCACGAATACGCGTGGGCGCAGCGCCCGTTCCGCCGCGAAAGCCGTCGATCGCGATGATATCCGCGCCGCTGCGCGCGATGCCGGAGGCAATCGCCGCTACGTTGTGCACCGCTGCTATTTTGACGATTACCGGCTTTTTATATTCACTCGCCTCTTTAAGCGAGTAGACGAGCTGCCGCAGATCCTCGATGGAATAGATATCGTGGTGCGGTGCGGGCGAGATGGCGTCAGAGCCTTCCGGGATCATGCGTGTTTTCGATATATCGCCGACAATCTTTGCCCCCGGCAGATGGCCTCCGATGCCCGGCTTGGCGCCCTGGCCGATCTTGATCTCGATCGCGGCGCCCGCCTCGAGATAATCTTTATATACGCCAAAGCGGCCGGACGCAACCTGAACGATGGTGTTCGCCCCGTACTGATAAAAATCCTCGTGGAGCCCGCCCTCGCCGGTATTGTAGTACGTGCCGAGTGCCTTCGCCGCGCGCGCAAGGCTCGCGTGCGCATTATAGCTGATCTAGCCGTATGTCTTGGCCGAGAACATGACCGGCACTTCCAGTTCCAGCTGCGGGGTCATGTTATTGACGATCTTCCCGTTTTCATCGCGCGCGATTTTTCCAGGCTTCTTGCCGAGAAAGGTCTTCGTTTCCATCGGCTCGCGCAGCGGATCGATCGACGGGTTCGTGACCTGCGAGGCGTTGATCAGGATCTTATCCCAATACACCGGATAAGGCTGCGGGTTGCCCATGGAGGAGAGGAGCACGCCGCCCGTTCCCGCCTGGCGATAAATTTCAGTGATGGCGGACGAGGTCCAGTTTGCATTTTCCTTAAACGTATGATCGGATTTCACGATTTTCAGCGCCCTTGTCGGACAGAGCGATACGCATCGGTGGCAGCACACACACTTCGACTCGTCGCTCACCATGACGCGCAGCTCCTGGTCATAGCAGTGGACCTCGTTGGCGCATTGCCGCTCACAAACGCGGCAGGCAATGCAGCGCTGCGGGTTCCTCACCACTTCATATTCCGGATATAAAAAATCAATCGGCATAGCGTAATTCCATTCCTTTCTTCCAGCGGCCGTTATTGCCGGCCCGCCGCGCCGCCGTCCAGGCGGACGATCACCGGCTCGCCGCCCTTCGGCGACCAGATTCTGTCGACGTCAGGCTCGATGACGCGGATGGCGCACTCCTCGCTGGCGATATACACATTCGCGTCCTTTTCGCCCACGACCATCGAGCGCAGCTTTAAGCGATCGTTGAGGGCCATCATTCCGCCCTCAAAACCGAGAAGAATCGAAAAGGGCCCCGTGATCAGGAGACTGGAAAAAGCGTTTCGCAGATAGGACAAGCGCTCGCGTTCCTCCTGCGGCTTCGTTTCGATCGTCGACCAGAAGGGCGCTGCGATGACACTCGCCATTTCCTCCAGCGTAAGCCCCTGCTTGCGCACCAGATAATCGATCATATAGGTAATGACCTCTGTATCGGTCAGCAGCGTACATTTATAGCCGAACATCTCGATAAAGCGGCGGTTGGCGTCATACGACGAAATTTCACCGTTATGTACGACGGAATAGTCGAGCATTGCAAACGGATGTGCTCCGCCCCACCAGCCGGGGGTATTGGTCGGGTATCTGCCGTGCGCCGTCCAGGAGTAGCCCTCGTATTCTTCGAGCCTGTAAAACCGGCCTACATCCTCCGGAAACCCTACAGCCTTGAAAACGCCCATATTTTTCCCGCTTGAAAACACATAGGCGCCGTCGATCTTCGTATTGACGGTGATCACGCACCGCGCCACGAACTCGCGCTCATCCAGCTGGCTGTCGACCAGCTTTGTATGAAGGGGCTGAACAAAATAGCGCCAGATCAGCGGTTCGTCTGTGATCTCCGGCGTCTTGCGGATCGGAATTTTTGAAAGGTTCACGACGTCGAAATGCCGGTCGAGGTAGCGCTCGCACTCCTCTTTGGCTTTGAGCGAATCGTAAAAGATATGAAAGGCGTACAGCTCCTTATATTCGGGATAAATGCCGTAACCCGCGAAGCCGCCGCCCAGGCCGTTGGAGCGGTCGTGCATCACCGCAATGGATTTAATGATCCGCTCCCCGCTGAAGCGTTCTCCGCTTTTCGAAAAAATACCGGAAATCGCGCAGCCGGAGGGGATCCTGACCTGTCCTTCCTTTTTTAACATGATTCCCGCCTCCTATCCATCAAACATATCAAAAAAAGGCGCCCATCAAAGGGTAAGCACGCCCGGGTGCCTATCCTTTGATGAACGCCTTTGTTCACTGCTGGTATTATATGCAATTTCATTTATCTTGTCAATGAACATTGACACATTTTTTGCATCTTCCTGCAAAATTATTTCAATTCAATAAATTTTGCACCTGATTCGCGCGCATTCTGCAGGCGCATTTCACAAAACTTGCAATTCAGCAGGAAAATTCCATTTTTTCTATTGACTTTTTCCGGCGGCGGAAATATAATTGCAGCGTAAACAGCAAGGGCGCTGTGAGAGGACTTTCTCTCGCAGCGCTCTTTTTGTTTCCCCGGCGCCAGGGAAACAATTGTGTTTCCATCAGGCGGGTACATAAAAATCCGCACTGCTTTTCATTTTGCCGCAACAACTTGAAGGAGGGTAAATTATCATGAGTAGTGTTTCTGAGATTTTCGGAAGCAAAGTCTTCGGCGACAGCGTCATGCGCGCCCGTCTTCCGAAAGAGACGTACAAAGCGCTGAGGCGCACCATCGAGCAAGGCAAAAAGCTCGACCCGGCGATCGCGAACATCGTCGCCAACGCGATGAAGGACTGGGCCGTCGAGAACGGCGCGACGCACTTTACCCATTGGTTCCAGCCGATGACCGGCATCACCGCCGAAAAGCACGACAGCTTCATCTCCCCCATGGCAGACGGCTCCGTCATTATGGAATTTTCCGGCAAGGAGCTTGTCCGCGGCGAGCCGGATGCGTCGAGCTTCCCGTCCGGCGGCATCCGCGCCACGTTTGAAGCCAGGGGCTACACCGCGTGGGACCCTTCATCCTTCGCCTTTATTAAAGATCATACGCTCTGCATCCCGACCGTTTTCTACTCCTACACCGGGGAAGCGCTGGACAAAAAGACGCCGCTTTTGCGCTCTATGGAGCTTTTGAACAAGCAGGCGCTGCGCATCCTCAAGCTTTTCGGCAACACCACGGCCAAGCGCGTCATCACCACCGTCGGTCCTGAGCAGGAATATTTCCTTGTGGACAAGGCGCTTTTTGAAAAAAGGCGTGACCTCGTCTATTGCGGAAGGACGCTCTTCGGCGCAAAGCCCCCCAAGGGCCAGGAGCTGGAAGATCATTACTTCGGCGCCATCAAGCCCAGGGTTTCCGCTTACATGGCAGAACTCGACGAAGAACTCTGGAAGCTCGGCGTGCTTGCGAAAACCGAGCACAACGAAGTCGCGCCCGCTCAGCATGAACTCGCGCCCATTTTTACCAGCGCCAACATTGCAGCCGACCACAACCAGCTCACGATGGAGCTGATGAAAAAGGTCGCCGCGCGCCACGGTCTTTCATGCCTGCTGCATGAGAAGCCCTTTGCCGGCGTCAACGGCTCGGGCAAGCACAACAACTGGTCCATTTCGACAGATACGGGCGTAAACCTCCTCGATCCGGGCGAATCGCCGCAGGAGAACGCGCAATTTCTCCTCTTCCTCGCTGCTGTCATCAAGGCTGTCGACGAGTATCAGGACCTTCTCCGCGTCTCCGTTGCGAGCGCCGGCAACGACCATCGTCTCGGCGCAAACGAAGCGCCGCCTGCAATCATCTCGATGTTCCTGGGAACAGAACTGACGGGTGTGCTCGACGCGATTGAAAACGGCACAAATTACGGAGCTGCCGATAAGAGCGAGATGAAGGTCGGCGTGCATATCCTGCCGCGCTTCCCGAAGGACTCGACCGACCGCAACCGCACCTCTCCGTTTGCGTTTACCGGTAACAAATTCGAATTCCGTATGCTCGGTTCGGCGCTCTCCATTTCCGGTCCGAACATCATCCTGAACACCATTGTCGCCGAAGAGCTGTCGCAGTTCGCCGATCAGCTCGAGTCTGCGTCCGACTTTGAAACGGCCCTTCACGACCTGGTGCGCAAGACTGTCAGGGAGCACCGACGCATTATCTTCAACGGCGACGGCTATTCCGACGAGTGGAAGGCCGAAGCCGAACGCCGCGGCCTGCTGAACCTCAAGAGCACGGTTGAAGCGCTTCCCTATTTTGTGAGCGAGAAAAACGTCGCACTTTTCACCAAGCATAAGATCTTTACCGAAAAAGAGCTCCATTCGCGCTATGAGATCCTCCTTGAGAACTACTCGAAAACCATCAACATCGAGGCACTCACCATGGTGG
>CAKTWY010000086.1 GCA_934630445.1 uncultured Eubacteriales bacterium | reverse complement strand
TGTCCAGGCCGGACGGTAAACAGAGGGAACAGGTGATAAACAGGCCGCCGTGTTCCAGCATTTTGCTGCTGGAACACGGCGGCCTGTTTTTTGATGTGCGCAAAACCGGCGCTGTCTCAGCTTTGGGCGCCTTTCAGGCGCGCTAAGGCCATGCGCACAGCGCCTGTCGCAGCGTCGCAGTCGGGGATCAGCACATCCACATTATCGTATTTTTCCTCCAGAAGACGCTTAAAGGACGCAAAATGGAGCGGGCTTTTGACGATAGAGCTGCCCCATGCGCCGACGCGGAAACGCGCCTGTTTGTGCATGCCGAGCTTCTGTATGACCGCGTCTGCGATCTCAAAGCACCAGCGCGCGCTGTCCTCGAGAATGGAGCGGGCGTACGGGTCGCCCTCGGCCGCAGCGTCGTCCACAATTTTTGAAAGGCCGGGATCGGGCCAGGGTGCGGTTCCCATTTTCATCGACAGCTCCAGAAGGTCCTTGCGGGTGTTGAGCGCCAGCTTTTCACGCGTCATACGGATGAGCGGCGTTTCGTCGATCACCCCGTCAAACCAGCGCGAGACATAGTGAAGCGCCCACTTGGATTTGTACGCGCCCGAGCCCTCGTCGCCCATCAGGGTGAAAAACCATCCGCCCGCCCGCGCTTCCTCGCCGGCGGCATTGCGCCCAAAGGCGATCGAGCCCGTGCCCGCGATCACCAGCACGCCGACGCCCCCGGTCGCGGCGTAATGCGCGACCTCAGCGTCGTTGACGCATTTGACAGGGCATTTAAAACCGGAAAGCCCGCCGTAAAGCCGGTCGAGGATCACTTCGTCGTCAGGGGAGTCGAGGCCGGTCGTACCGCACAGGAGATAGGCGCAGTCTTCCCGCCTGCCGCCGAAGGTGTGCAGGCACGCGTCAATATGATGATTGATGCGCACCTTCACCTCTTCCTCGGGCAGATAATAATGGTTGCATGCGGTTCCGGTATATTCGCCGAGCGTTTTTCCGTCCAGATCGCACGCGCGCACGAGAAATTTTGTTCCTCCGCTGTCGATGCCAAGCACATATTTCATGCCGTTGCCTCCCATGTTGATGTTATCTGCCGCCCGCCGTCTTGATGGGCACATCCTTGCCGACGCGCTCGAAAAGCGCGTGTCCCTTGTCCTGGATCCCGAGAAGCGTCGGCACCACGGCGCCGATCATCTGGCAGGGGAGGATATATTCGAATACGGAGCAGAACGGGCAATGATTGGAAAGAAGGTGCAGCACGCCGCTGCCTTCGATCGTCTCATCGCTTGTGATGAGGTAGACGTATTTGGAGATGTCCGCGTTCACCTTTGCAAGAGAGAGCATGCGCGGCTTGTCGGTCGGATCCTCCGTCACATGGTAGATCACGCCGAGGTCGGGCGCAAACATGCTCATCGGCCCGTGCAGGAACTCTTCAAACTCATAGCCCGTCGCAGGCACGAGCACCGTTTCCAAAATTTTGAGCGCCGATTCGTCGGCGGTGAGGCCGCCGATATACTTGCCGACAACGGCGTATTTGCCGATTTGTTTCAGGTCGTCCGCATTGCGGTCGAACCACGCCTCGGTGCGGCGGATGTTTTCCGCCATGTGGGAAACGCTCTCGTAAAGCGAGGCGAGGCGCGCTTCATACGCCGCGTCGTCCTCCAGCCCTGTCTCGTGCGCGGCCTCGATGGCCATCATGTAGAAGGCCATGATCGTCGACGTGTAGCCGAGCGTTTTCGGGCCTGCAAGCTCGAGCGGGCAGCCGATGAGCATGTGGTTCGGGCAGATCTCGTTAATTTTGCATTTTTCTTCCCCAACGAGGGCGATCATCGGGTAGGCCTTCAGCGCTTCGATCGCAGCGACCGTGTTGGTCGACGAGCCGCCCTGCGATACGAAGATCAGCAACGGCCGCTCGCCGCGGATGGCCGGCAGCTTGGAGGGAACGTTCAGGAACACGTCGATCCCGAGCACATGCTCCATAAATTCACGGCCGATCTTCGCGCCGTTCTGAGAGGTGCCGCTGCCGATGATGTAGATCCGGTCGGGCCGCACCTGCTGATACAGCCGGACAAAGGCTGCGGTCAGCTCTTTTCTGTTGTCGAGGATGCTTTTCAGCGCCTCGGGCTGCTGAATGATGTACGGATACATGGATTTCTCATTCCAGGTCATTTCAGATGCGATGGACATCGGTAACAACTCCTTTTCTTTTTTTGCAGGCTGTATGTTCAATCTTAGAATACTATAAATGGCTGAGCGTTGCAATATAAATATTATACATTTTATTCTAAATGCTATAATATTATCTGCAAAAGCTTTGCGGAACAAAAAAGCTTGATAAAATTGCAGAATTTGGTATACTATATAAGTTATATCCGATACGGAACGATTCCGTGATGGGAGGAATTTGGAGTGAATAAGGGCAAGTATTACATTTCCACCGCCATTGCCTATACGAGTGCAAAGCCGCACATCGGCAACACCTATGAGATCGTCCTGGCCGACGCCATTGCGCGCTATAAGCGCATGTCCGGCTACGACGTTTATTTCCAGACCGGCACTGACGAGCACGGGCAGAAGATCGAGGACAAAGCCAGGGCCGCGGGTATCTCGCCCCAGCAGTACGTTGACAATGTCGCCGGGGAGATCCGCCGCATCTGGGATTTGATGAACACGACGTACGACCGCTTTATCCGCACGACCGACCCCGAGCACGAGGCGAAGGTGCAGCGTATTTTCAAAAAGCTCTACGATCAGGGCGATATCTATAAAGGCGAGTACGAGGGCTGGTACTGCAAGCCCTGCGAGTCATTCTATACGGAGAGTCAGCTTGTCGACGGCAAATGCCCCGACTGCGGCGCCGAGGTGTCCAAGGCGAAGGAAGAGGCATATTTCTTAAAGCTTTCGAAATACGCCGCGCGGCTGGAAGCATATATCGAGGAGCATCCCGAATTTATCCAGCCCCCGGCGCGCAAGAACGAGATGGTCAACAATTTCATCAAGCCCGGCCTGCAGGACCTGTGCGTGTCGAGAAGTACGTTCAAATGGGGCGTGCCCGTCACGTTTGACGAGCGGCACGTCATCTATGTCTGGATCGACGCGCTCTCCAACTACATCACCTTCCCGGGGTACGACGTGGACGGCTCGAGCGATTTCTATAAAAAGGTATGGCCGGCGGACGTGCACCTCATCGGCAAGGATATTCTGCGCTTCCACACCATCTATTGGCCGATCATCCTCATGGCGCTGGGAGAAGAGCTGCCGCGCCAGGTCTTCGGCCATCCGTGGCTCCTCGTCGGGGAGGACAAGATGTCCAAATCAAAAGGCAACGTCATCTATGCCGACGATCTTGTGGAGTATTTCGGCGTGGACGCGGTGCGCTATTATGTGCTGCATGAGATGCCCTTTGCTTCCGACGGCACGATCACGTATGAGCTGATGATTGAGCGCATCAATTCCGACCTTGCCAACATCCTCGGCAACCTGGTCAACCGCACCATCACGATGGCGGACAAGTACTTCGGCGGCGTCATCCAGAGCGGCGATGTGAAAGAGCCGGTCGACGACGAGCTGATTTCCCTCTGCCTTGAGACGCCCAAGCGCGTCGAGGCGCGGATGGACGGCCTGCACGTGACCGACGCCATCGATGAGATCTTCACGCTCCTGCGCCGCAGCAACAAGTATATCGACGAGACGACGCCCTGGGTGCTGGGGAAAGACCCTGAAAAGGCCGCGCGCCTGGGCACGGTGCTTTACAATCTCCTCGAGTCCATCCGCTTCGCGGCGGTCCTGCTCGAGCCGTTCCTTCCCGACACGGCGAAGAAGATTTATGCCCAGCTGAACACTGCGGCCGTCACGCAGGAGAGCCTTTCCTCCTTCGGCGGTTTAAAGCCCGGCGATAAACTCGGCAAGGCGGAAATTCTCTTCGCGCGCCTCGACGCAGCCAAAAAGCTGGAGGAGATCCACGCGCACCTGGAAGCGAAGAAGCCCAAAGAAGAAAAGCCCGCCGCCAAGTCCGCTGAAACGGTCGAGGGCGTTGCAGAGATCGGCATCGAGGATTTCGGAAAAGTCGAGCTGCGCGTAGCGGAGATCCTCTCCTGCGAGCGCGTACCCAAGGCCGACAAATTGCTGAAAATGCAGATGCAGGTCGGGGAGGAGAAGCGCCAGGTCGTCTCCGGCATCGCGAAATTTTATAAGCCCGAGGATCTGATCGGCAAAAAGATCATCCTCGTCTACAACTTAAAGCCCGCGAAGCTGCGCGGGGTGGAGAGCCAGGGGATGCTGCTCGCAGCGTCCAGCGGCGATGAGATCCGCGTCATCTTCGTCGATCAGGATCTTCCGTCCGGCTCGAAAATCAGATAAAACGTAAAACGGATACCGCCGCGGGCGGGAGGGCGCGCGGCGCTCTTCCGCACCGGCGGCGTTTTTTTCAGGGCCTGCCGTCGAGCGCATCCCCCTGCGCCCGGGTTTCTTCGTCGCATACGCTCCTCAGAATGACAAAGGAAATCTGTCATCCTGAGCGAAGCGATAACCTAAAGGTCACGCGAGGATCCCGCCCGCAGAACGACATTCCTGCGTCCATACGTCTCGCGTGACCTTCAGGTCATCCTGCCCGCGGCGTAGGCTCCCGCCCCACTCTACAAAAATGCCGCTGAGACAAGTTTAGGAGGCTTTTATGTATTTCGATACCCACGCGCATTATGACGACGAACGCTTTGATGAAGACCGCGAGGACCTGCTCGCCGGACTCAAAGAACAGGGCGTCGGGCTTGTGCTGAACGCCGCCAGCGATATGGAAAGCTCTGAAAAGGCGATCGCGCTCGCGGATACGCACGATTTTGTCTACTGCTCGGTCGGCGTGCATCCGCATGAGGCGGAGGGAATGCGCGATGAGGACTTTGACACCCTGCGCGCGTGGCTCAAACACCCGAAGGTGCGCGCGCTGGGCGAGATCGGCCTCGACTACTATTACGACAATTCCCCGCGCGAGGTGCAGAAAAAGCGCTTTGCCGAGCAGCTCGCGCTGGCGCATGAGCTGGATGTGCCCGTCATCATCCACGAGCGCGACGCGCACGAGGACTGCATGAATATCCTGCGCGCGGCGGCGCCGGTGCGCGGGGTGTTCCACTGTTATTCCGGCAGCCTGGAGATGGCAAAGGAACTTGTAAAGCGCGGCTTTTACCTCTCCTTTACCGGCGCGGTCACGTTTAAGAGCGCGCGCCGCGCGCTCGAGACGATCGCGTGGATGCCCATGGAGCGCATCATGATCGAGACGGATTCCCCCTATCTCACGCCTGTGCCGTTTCGCGGCAGGCGCAACGACAGCAGCTATGTCCGCCTGGTCGCGGAGAAGATCGCCGAGGTGCGGGGGATGCGCGTTGAGGATGTCGCCGCCGCCACGATGGAAAACGGGAAACGCTTTTTCGGGATCGCGTAGCGAGCGCGGCACGCAAATGGCACACGAAATACGCAAACTGCACACGGAACGAAAACTCGTGTGCAGTTTACACGTTTTGGCTGCCTTTTCCATGCAATCAGACGAAGCAGACGTTGACATCCGAATAAGACTGTGGTAGTATAAACTTGCAAAAACTACTGCAGTCTTATAGAAGGGATGTTGCTTGTGGATATCAAATTGTTTGACGCTGAGCTGAAGGTAATGGATGTGCTTTGGCGGGGCGGCGATAATACTGCAAAGCAGATTGCTGCGACGCTGACGGGCGAGCTGGGCTGGAATGTGAACACGACCTACACTCTGATCAAGCGGTGCATCAAAAAGGGGGCGATCGAGCGCTCCGAGCCCCATTTTATGTGCCACGCGCTGATTTCCAAAGAGGAGGTGCAGGAAGCGCAGACAAACGAACTGATTGACAAAATCTATGACGGCTCTGCCGAGAAGCTGTTCGCGGCGCTGTTCGGCAGGAAAAAGCTTTCCGCCGGACAGATCGATAAGCTGAAACGGATTGTTGAGGAGCTGGAATGAGATGGAAAGGATGAACTTGCTGCAAATGAGCGTTTCCGGCGGCATTTTAATTCTGGCAATCGCCGCCCTTCGTGCCCTGACCATCAACAAACTGCCCAAGAACACGTTTCTGGCGCTCTGGGGCGTTGCGTTGCTGCGATTGCTGCTTCCGTTTTCTCTGCCGTCGGCGCTCAGCGCATATTCGCTCATTGAACACAACGCGCCCGCCGTGCAGACGATACAGCGCACGCCTACCGCGGCCCTTTTCCCCGCCGGTTCAGGCCAGGGGATCGCAGTGGCGCCGGGTACGGCCGGCACCACCGAAGCTTGGCCTTCCATTTCTGTATGGAGCATTGCTTGGGCAGTTGGAGCGGCGCTCTGTCTCCTGCTTTTTGCGGTTTCCTATATCAGGTGCTGCCGGGAGTTTCAAACTTCCGTTCCGGTTACAAATGCTTTTGTGGAAAAGTGGCTTGCCGCGCACCAGGGCAGGCGGCCGATTGCGATCAGGCAGTCCGGCCGGCTTGCCGCGCCACTCACTTACGGCGTGCTCCGGCCGGTGATTTTGATGCCGAAGGGCACGGACTGGAATGATTCCCGGTCGCTTTCTTATGTTTTGGCGCATGAGGAGATCCATATCCGGCGCTTTGACGCCGTGACGAAGCTGGTTTTGACCGCCGCCCTTTGCATCCATTGGTTCAACCCGCTGGTGTGGTTCATGTATCTCCTCGCCAACCGTGATATGGAGCTTTCCTGTGATGAGGCGGTTGTCCGGCGCTTCGGAGAGGAAAATAAATCCGCCTATGCGCGCATGCTCATCCGCATGGAGGAAACGAAAAGCGGCCTGACGCCGCTGTGCAACTGCTTCAGTAAAAGCGCCATTGAAGAGCGGGTGACCGCCATTATGAAGCTCAGGAAAACGTCGTTCACTGCGCTCTGCGCTGCGGCGGCTTTGGTGATCGGCGTCACGCTTGTGTTTGCGACCTCCGCCGCAGAGAAAGCGGGCCTGACGCCGCCGGAAAACGTCCGGCGGCTGGCCTTTGGCCAGGCGCTGTGGGATGTCTATCAGAAGGGACTCCTGCCCGATGGCCAGGCGCTGGACGGCTACAATATGCACGAGCTGGAACGCGCCGCGCTCAACAGCTTTGCCATCGCTGATCTGGACGGGAACGGGCAGGAGGAGCTGCTGCTTTTATGGCAAAGCGGGATTACGGCCGGAATGAAAGGCCGCGTTTTCGGCTACGACGGCGAAGCGGTCTATGAGAAGCTCGTGGCGTTTCCGAGCCTGCGATTCTATGACAATGGAATCGTGGAGGAGGATTGGTCGCACAACCAGAACCTGGCGGGGGATTTCTGGCCCTACTTTGTTCACCGATACGATGCGGAAAGCGGCGTCTACCAATGCATTGGCGGCGTGGATGCATGGAACAGGCGCGTGAGAGAGGAAAATGCCGAAGGCGACATTTTTCCCGTACACTTCCCGACAGACATTGATGCAGATGGAGACGGAACCGTTTACTTCCTCCTTCCTGCCGACTGGGATGGGTATTATTGGGATGTGCCGATGGTGGACGGTGCGGAGTATGAAAGCTGGCGCGGCGCCTATCTGGACGGGGCGCGGGAGCTGAACATCCCGTACCAACAGCTTACGGAGGAGAATATCGCGGCGCTGGGCTATCCCAAGCCCGACGTCCGCTATCCCGAGCCGCTGGGCTGAGCCCTTCAAAAAACCGGGTGGGGAGCGGTATAAGCTCTGCGGCGCGGCGCCTGTGTGCTGAGCAAAAAATTTGAATCGCCGCTGTAACAAACCGCTCTTTTTTGCGCACAAATGAGATAGAAGGCAAGAGGGGAGGACGGGCGCATGGACGATATCGCCGCGCTTTACGAGCGCTACCACAAAGATATTTACCGGTATCTGTACGCGCTCGGCCAAAACGCCCACCGTGCGGAGGACGTGATGCAGCAGACGTTCCTTTCCGCACTGAAGGCGCTTCACACCTTCCGCGGAGAAGCGAGCGTCAAAACGTGGCTCATCGCGATCGCGCGGCGCGAATATTACGCGGCGCTTCGCCGTGAGGGGGCGGACCTCCCGCTCGATGAGGCGGGGCAGATCGAAGACGCGCGCGCCAGTGCGCGCGACGGCTATCTCACCGCGATGGAGGCCATCCGCGCGCTGCCCGAGCCGCAGCGGCAGATCACCGTACTGCGGCTGATCAGCGAGCTGCCGTTTGCCGACATCGCGAAACTCACCGGCCGGAGCGAGGCGTATTGCCGTGTGTCCTTTTTCCGTGCCAAACAAAAGCTGATGGAGGTGCTGCAGGATGAATGAAGCGCTTTGCCCACTAGTGCGCGACCTCGCGCCGCTTTATCAAGAAGGTCTCGTCTCCGGCGAGACGCGGGAGATGATCGAGTCGCATCTGGCGCAGTGCGATGCCTGCGCCGCTCTTTACCGCGCCGGCGAAGCGGCGCTGCCGCAGATCGAGCCGCCAGCGCCGGATGAGAGCCGTGCGCGTGACGTGCTCGCGCGCATCCGACGCTCGCAGAATCGGATCAAATACTTCACCGTGCTCCTTGCGGAGTTCGCGGCGGTGTGGGCGTTTTTTGCGCTCGATACGGCGTTGTCCATGGTTCCGCTGCTGGTCCTTTTCCCGCTCGTGCTGACGCTCCTGTTCGGCGACGTGAAAACTGTCCTGTTTGCGGCCGTGATCGCGGACCTGATCGTCGGCACACTGGGGGTTGCGTTCGGGTACGCGCTCATCATGCTGCCGGCAACGATGATCGGCACACTTGGCGGCGCGCTTGCGGGGTACGCTGTGCTGAAACTGTCTGCAAAGGAGGAAGCAATGTGAAGCGCAAGAGCATGAAAAAGCTTCTTTGGGTTCTGACCGGGCTGCTGGGCTTGGCGGCCGCGCTCTGGTGCTATTTCGGCGTCAAGGGCAGCCCGGTCCAATATTTTCAGGCAAAGCGTGCGCTGACTGCGTACGCCCAGGTGCATTACGGAGATCGTCTGACGCTCGGCGGCATGCACTATTCGTCAAAAATGGGCGGATTCGTTCTGGACGTCACGGAAAGGAACGATACGCGCAATTCCTCTTTTCTTCTGTATGGAAACGGCGGCCATATCAGCGACGATTACGCCTTTCGCGTACGTATGCACATGGAGGACGAGGTCGCCGCGATGCTCACAACGCTTTTGGCCACGCGGGCGGGCTTGACGGCGGAGCAGGCGCGCGTGATTTGCCAGATTGACATGCCGGATTACGTCTATTCCATGGCGGATCATTACGACCCGGCGCTGGCGGTCTCGGTGGATATTGAACTGACGGGAGCGTTTGAGGACGAGGCAGCGTTTGCCCGCGCGGCGTACAGCGCCGCGCAGACGGTTGGGGCCGCGCAGCTGAAGCTTGGGCGCGTCACGCTGATGTCGTTTCTCCCGACCGACGGGAACAGCTGGTACGAGGCTTCGTTGTCAGACATCCCGCGCAGTGAGGCGGATATGCTACATGTGATCACGGTAAAACGATCGGAAAAAGCATCTCCTTCAACACAAAAAGAGCAATGATTCCTGTTTTGAGAAACGGATGGAATCAGTGAACATGCGCCGAATAAGCGGGCAATGTCAAACAGAAAAGCACCCCGCCCGGCAGAAATGCCGGGCGGGGTGCTTCCCTGTGCCTCCGTCAAGCGAGCACACGGGATTTATAGCAGCCTTATCAATTTACACTGTTCAATACCTGCGCTCCAAAACTTTTCGATGGAGATATTGTTTATTTGGCATATGATGCTTGAATTCATTGCGCCATGCCCGATAATCAAAATGTCTTTCCCCTGTTGCAAGGCGGGTTCAACGATTTCCTGAATAAACGCTCCTGTTCTTGTATAGAGCGCTTCAAAACTTTCCGCCCCTTCAACCGGAGCGGTATACCGCTCGGGATTTTTGAAAAGTTCATTGATTGGACAATCCGGAATCTGAAAACTGTTTTCAGTTCCCTCATAGATTCCAAAGCTCATTTCCGCCAGCCGTTCATCTGTTATAATAGGGATATTTCTTCCTTTTAAGACAATTTCAGCCGTTTCTCTCGCACGACTTAATGGAGAGCAATAACAGAGATCAAAATGAATATCTCTGTATGTTTGGGCTGCATTTTCTGCCATCCTTCTGCCATCGTCATTTAAAGGGATATCTGTTCTTCCCTGCAATTTATGTTTTGCATTCCAATCCGTTTTACCATGTCTCATAATATATAACATACTGATCCTCACAAACTTCAATTTCGCGCGCTTCTGCTGTCCATATACCATAATGCGTGAAACGCTTTATGGTATATGGA
>CAKTWY010000085.1 GCA_934630445.1 uncultured Eubacteriales bacterium | reverse complement strand
GTATTTATGTCTATTGCAGCAAGGAGGTTCCATGCCAACGTATCTTGCGCCCGCACACGAGCTGTCCATCAAGCACACCTTTCGCTGCGGGCAGTGCTTCCGCTTCCGCGAGAACGCGGACGGCGCTTACACCTTTATCGCCTTTTCGCGCGTCTGCCGCATTTATGAATCGGACGGCAGCGTTTACATCTCCGACGAAGACGCGGCGCTGTGGCGGCGGTATTTCGACCTTGACCGCGACTACGGCGCGATCTTCCGCACCTTCCCGCGCGATGACTTTACGCGCGCGGCCCTCCGGCACGGTGCCGGCCTGCGCGTGCTGCGGCAGGAGCCGTGGGAGGCGCTGTGCGCCTTCATCATTTCCCAGTGCAACAACATCCCGCGCATCATGCGCATTATGGACGTCTTCTGTACCCTGTTCGGCGAACCGCTCGTATCCGGAAGCGAAAACTTTGACGCCTTTCCAACGTCTGACAAGAGAGCTGGCCTGCCTCTGGAGGCGCGTGCGCCGCTGCGCGCAGGGTACCGCGCAAAGTACCTGCTCGGCGCCGCGCGCGCCGTTTCCTCCGGCGCGCTTGATTTTCAGGCGCTCGCGCATCTCAGCACGGAGGAGGCGCGCGAAAAAGTCATGATGCTTGACGGCGTGGGCCGCAAAGTAGCGGACTGCTTTCTCCTGTTCGGCCTTGGGCGCGACGACGCCTTTCCCGTCGACACATGGATGAGAAAGGCGCGTGCCTATTATCCCGGCGGCTTTGACGCGGCGGCGTTCGGCCAAAACGCGGGTATCGCGCAGCAATATATCTTCTATTACGCGCGCGCCGTGCTTTGAAAAACGCGCTCAGTACATATCCTTCGGCAGGGTGATCTCGTCTCGATAGATCCAGTCGCGCACATTTGTTATTATGTACCGCTGCGCATCCGCGCGCACGACAACGCGGCTGATGCCCGCGTTGATGATCAGCCTGCGGCACATCGTGCAGGGCGTCGCGTCCGCCATGATTTCGCCCGTGCGCATGTCGCGCCCGACGAGATACAGCGACGCGTCGAGCATCTCCTCACGCGAAGCGGCGATGATAGCGTTCGCCTCGGCGTGCACCGAGCGGCACAGCTCGTAGCGCTGTCCGCGCGGAATACCGAGCTTTTCCCGGATGCATTCGCCCGTATCGCAGCAATTGTGCGTGCCGCGCGGCGCCCCGGAATAGCCGGTGGAGATGATCGCGTCGTTTTTCACAATGATCGCTCCGTAGTTGCGCCGCAGGCAGGTTCCGCGCTCGAGCACAGTCTGTGCGATGTCAAGGTAGTAGTTTTCCTTATCCCGTCTTGTCATACTGCCGCCCTCCCTTTCAACGCCTGTATGGATCGCGCAAAGCGCTGTCTGCACTGCGCATTCCCGCCCACTCAGCGTCCTTTGCTGTGCCTTACAGGTCCTTGTTCCTGTGTTTTTCAAACCATTATTTCAGCCGCTCCTCGCGTGTGATGCGTCCGTCGGCGATCGTGATGCGGCGCTGCGCGCGCCTGGACACCGCGTCGTCATGCGTGATGAGCACGATCGTGCGCCCGTCCGCGTGGAGTTCTTCCAGCAGCGCGAGCACCGCCTCCCCCGACGCACTGTCGAGGTTCCCCGTCGGCTCGTCCGCAAGGAGGATCGGCGGAGCGGCGCAGATTGCGCGCGCGATCGCCACGCGCTGCTGCTGCCCGCCGGACAGCTCATACGGGCGGTGGCTCATCCTCTCGCCGAGTCCGACGCGCTCAAGCGCATTTTTTGCCGCCGCGCGGCGCTTCGCCGGCGGCTGGCCGCGAAACATCAGCGGAAGTTCCACATTCTCGAGCGCCGTCATCCTGCTGACAAGGCAAAAGCTCTGAAAGATAAAGCCGATGGTCCTGTTCCTGAGCTGTGCCAGCTCCTTTGCGCTCATGTGCTCCATTTTCCGCCCGCCGACGGACACTTCGCCGCGCGTGGGCGTCGTCAGGCAGCCAATGATGTTCATCAGCGTGCTTTTGCCGGAGCCGGACTGACCGATGACGGACACAAACTCTCCTTCTCCAATGGCCAAGTCCACATCATAAAGCGCATGTACGCATCCCGCTGCGCGCTCATATTCCTTAAAAACACCGCAAAGCTCGATCAAGCCCGCATCCCCCATGTTCTTTATTATATCTTTCATTGTCCCGTCTTTCAACAAAAACATACATCGTCCACTCAATCATGCTTTCGCGCTATTTTCGGAGGTACGCCATGAAAAAATTTACTGCAGTCCTTCTTGTTCTGTGCATGACGCTGTCGATTCTTCCCGCCGCGTCGGCGGCTGGTTCCTACACGGATGTTCCTGCCGGCCACTGGGCGGAAAACGTCATTGCAAAAGCCGCTGCCTATCAGATCATGCTCGGCAAAGGCGGCGGCCGCTTCGGCCTGGGAGAAAATGTCACGCGCGCGGAATTTGCCGCGATGCTTACGCGCATCATGGGCTGGGAGCGTCCCTCTCCCGCCGCGCCCACCTTCGCAGACAACGCCGACCCCACCCAGTGGTATTACGCGGATATCGAAGCGCTTGCCGCCCATGACGCCGTTCCTTCCGCAGTCGGATCAAATTTCCGTCCGCTGGAGGACATCACCCGCGAGGAAATGGCAGTCATGCTCGTACGTGCGCTCGGCTTTGGCTCCGTGGCGGAAAATTTGAAGACCGAAGCGCTCGCCTTCACCGACGTAACAGATAACCGCGGCTATATTATGGCGGCTGCCGATTTCGGCATTATAAACGGCAAGTCCTCTACGAGCTTTGCTCCAAAAGAAAAGGCACTGCGTGAAGAAGCGGCCGCCATGATGGTACGTATGTATGAGCGCTATCATGCTCAAACCGACTGGCTGCACGGGTTTTACGCCTTCTCCTCCTGGCCGCAGAAGGAATTTGTACCGTCCTTTGACGCACTCTCCCTCGGATGGAGCAGGCTCGAATACTCTGTTCCGGGCGGCGTCAGCCTCAACACCACCGCACAGAACAACAATGAGTGGAACATTCCTTCCGGCATGGAATCCGCTGTTTCTCTTTTCCGTGAAAACGGCGTGCCGGTCAACCTCAATGTGTTCATGAACACAGCGCAGAGCGTCACGCTCGCAGACGGCACAAAGTCCAACGCCTGCCGCGAGATCCTTTTGAATGACGAAAACCGCGAGGCCGCCGTTCGCGCCATTATCGATGAGATCTCCACGCTCTACGATGGCAAGGCGCTCTACAGCGGCGTGACGATCGATTTTGAAGGCCTTCGCGGCGCGGAGATGCGCAGCGCCTTTTCCCTGTTTTTAAGCGAGCTGCGCATCCTCCTTCCCAAGGGGAAAGAACTCTACTGCGCCGTCTCTCCGGTCACACGCGCGGCCGAAAACACGTTTGACGGCTATGACTACCGGCAGATCGGCGCTGTGTGCGACAAAGTCATCCTTATGGCGCACGACTACAACGCAACGGTGATGGACAACGCGTCCATGGCGCGCGGCTTTACAACGACGCCTCTCACTCCGATCGACGAAATTTACTGTGCGCTCGACGCCATCACGGACGAAACGACCGGCGTCGCGGATCGTTCAAAGATCGCGCTCGCCCTGAGCTTTGGCAGCTGCGGCTGGTCGGTAAAGGATCACGCGGTCGTCAACAAAAATTCGATGAAGCCTACGCCCGAGCAGGTCTATTTCCGCCTTTCCCAGCCGGAAACGGAAATTTATTATTCCGCAACATACCGAAACCCCTACATGAGCTATTATGATGCGACGGATGATACGATGAACACCGTCTGGTATGAAGACGAGCGCAGCATATCCGACAAGATCAATCTGGCGCATATGTTCGGCGTGACAGGTGTTTCCGTCTGGCGGCTCGGTCTGATCCCTGCGTATGAGGATCCCGCCGGGAGGGAAATCTATTATAACGTGTGGGATCTGCTAAAGCGCTGACCGGCCTTTGCAAAAAATCTGCAGATCCTTCTGCGCATGCCCGAAGCGCCGTGTTCAGCGGGCCTCAAAACGGTTTTCCGTTTTGAGGCCCGCTTGCGGATTCTGCGCCGCACGTATTTTACGCTTTGGGTACGCTACACCTCATGCTCCTGTGTCCACTCATATCCGTTCCAAAGCGTCTGATGGAGCGGTACAAACCCGCCGTCCGGCATCTTTGCGATACCGAACGCCACCGGCGCGTTTGAAATTTCGCAAAAATACTGCCTGCGCTGCTTCCGGGTTTTTCTTCTGCTCATTCTCTTCCCCTCCCCTGAGCGCTCTGCACAGCCGTTCCAGCGCCGGATGCGGCGCAAAACGGTATATGCAAACCGCTCTGATTACAGTTTTCCCGCTTTTTGCAAAGAAACTTGCGGAAATCATTGTATTTATATAGAGAATTTGCTAAAATAATATATTGAACATTTATCTGTATTTTTGGAGGTTATTGAAAGTATGACAAATCCCATTGTCACAATGGAGCTCGAAAACGGCGGCGTCATCAAAATCGAACTTTACCCGGATGTAGCGCCCAATACGGTAAACAATTTTATCTCCCTTGTATCCAAAGGCTTTTACGACGGAGTGATCTTCCATCGCGTGATCCCCGGCTTTATGATCCAGGGCGGCGACCCGGACGGCACTGGCATGGGGGGCCCGGGCTATTCCATCGCGGGCGAATTTACGTCCAACGGCTTCCGCAACGACTTGAAGCACACGCGCGGCGTGCTCTCCATGGCGCGCACCATGCGGCCTGATTCCGCCGGTTCGCAGTTCTTCCTCATGGTCGCGGACGCGCCGCACCTCGACGGGGAATACGCCGCCTTCGGCCGCGTGATCGAGGGTATGGAGCACGCCGACCGCATTGTCGGCGCAAAGCGCGACCGCATGGACCGCCCGCTCGAGGAGCAGGCTATGAAAAAAGTCACGGTCGACACCTTCGGCCAATCGTACCCCGAACCGAAAAAGGTCTGACGCATTCATCGGGCGGGCATGGGCGGCAAGCGCACTTCCCTCTCCCGCCCGCTCTTTCCATTTCGGCGCGCCGCACGCCGTAAAAACGCGGCCTGCGCGCGGCTGTTTCTGCGCGCGGACGGAGTTTTCCAGTGGCGGACATCATCGTATCTGACCTGAACAAATCCTTCGGCGAGCACGAGGTGCTCAAAGATGTGAATATCGAAATTTTTCCCGGTGAAAAGGTCGGCCTGATTGGCCGCAACGGCGCGGGCAAAACCACGCTTTTCAAGATCCTCTGCGGCAGGCTCGACTATGATTCCGGCGTTGTCGCGACCGGAGCGGACAAGAGCGTTGGCATGATCGACCAGATGCCCGACTTCCCTGCCGGGAGCACGGTTGAGGATGTGCTGCGCTCGGCCTTTTCGCGTCTGGACCGCATCCGCGCCGAGATGGCCGAGCTCGAGCAGAAAATGGCGCTTTTCCCCGCGAAGGAATATCTTTCGCGGTACGGGGCGCTTTCAAACGAGCTTGAAAATGCCGGCGGCTACACGGTTGACTTTATGGTCGACAAGGTCGCCAATGGCCTCGGCATCGACAGTGCGATGCGTCAGAAGCAGTTTTCCGTCCTCTCCGGCGGGGAAAAGACGCGCGTCAACCTCGCGCGCATTATCCTCGAGGACACGGATATCCTCCTTCTCGACGAGCCGACCAACCACCTGGATATGAAGGCGATGGACTGGCTCGGCGCATATCTTGCCAAATACAAGGGCACCGTCGTCGTTATCTCTCACGACCGCTATTTTCTCGACGAAGTGGTCGATCGCATCGTCGAATTGGAAGACGGGCGCGCGACGAGTTATCCGGGCAGCTACTCCGCCTACGCGGTAGAAAAAGAACGCCGCCTCGAGCAGCAGCAGAAAGACTACGAAAATTACATGGCGGAAAAAAAGCGTCTGGAACAGGCGGCCGAGCTTTTATACGCGCGCGGCACGCAGTCGGAAAAACTGATGAAGCGCTCGTTCGCCATTGAAAAGCGTATCGAGCGTATGAAGGCCGTCGACCGGCCGAAGAAGGAACGCGCGCTCGATATGACCTTTACCCGACGCGACTACGGCACGGAGGATGTGCTGCGTGTGCGCTCTCTCACCAAGCGCTACGGCGAGCGCACGCTGTTTGAAGATCTGTCCTTCGAGGTCAAAAACGGCGAGCATGTCGCGATCATCGGCGAAAACGGCACGGGGAAAACAACGCTCCTCTCCATCCTCCTGGGTACGGTGCGCGCCGATTCGGGCGTGATCAAAAAAGGCCCCGGGCTGAAGCCCGGATATCTGCCGCAGCTGGTCACCTTCTCCCATCCGGAGCGGAACCTCGTCGACACGCTCATCTACGAAAAGAATATGACCGCCCAGACCGCGCGCAACCGGCTCGGTTCGTTCCGCTTTTCCGGCGAGGAACAGCTCAAATGCGTTTCAACGCTTTCCGGCGGCGAGAAGAGCCGGCTCAGGCTCTGCCTGCTCATGTATGACGAGATCAACATGCTCATTCTCGACGAGCCGACAAACCACCTCGACATTGCCTCGCGCGAATGGATCGAGGAGGCGATCGAGACCTTCGACGGCACGATGCTTTTCGTCTCGCACGACCGCTATTTCGTCAGCCGCTTTGCCGACCGCATCCTGGAATTTGAAAACGGAAAAATCACCGACTTCAAAGGCACGCTGGACGAATACCGCGCCTATCAGGCGCGGCAGAGCGCGCCCAAAGCGCCTGAGCCGAAGAAAGAGACCGCGAAGGCGTCCGGCGGCGAGACGCCCCGACGCGCGCGCTCGAACAGCCAGAAGCTCGAGCGTAAACTCTCCGCAGCCGAGCGGGAAATCGAGCGTGCGGAGGGCCGCATGCAGGAGCTTGACGCCGACATGGCTGCGGCCGCAACCGATCACGAGCGTCTGGAGGCGCTCTGCGCCGAAAAGGCGGCGCTTGAAGCGGAAATCGAAAAGCTCTATGCCGCATGGGAAGAGCTATCGGAACAGATGGGATAAAGAAAATGCTCAAAAAACGAAGGAAAGCTACTATTTATTATATTGCCGCCGTATTCTGGCTCATTCTCGGGCTGATCGTCTTTCTCGGGTCGTTTTTGAACCCGTTCGCGCTCTTTTTCGGCGCGGCGAACGCACTTGCGTGCTTTGTGCTCGGGCGCATGATCCGCCTCGAGGTCGACGGGAAGCTCTGGGCGCGGCGCGCCTCCCGCATCCTCGACAGCCTTTACATCGCGCTTTGGATGGTGTTTCTGGTACTTGAAGTGTGCATTATCAGCGGCGACGGCTTCACCTATGAGGAGCCTTGCGACTACCTCATCGTCCTCGGCGCAAAGGTCGACGGGCGCACGCCCTCATGGACGCTGCAGTACCGCCTGGACAGCGCGATCGAATACTTAAACGAGCATCCGCAGACGGTCGCGGTCATGTGCGGCGGACAGGGCGCGAACGAAGTAGCGCCCGAGGCGGAGATCATGAAGGAATATGCCGTCTCCAAGGGCATCGCCGCCGAGCGTATTCTTGAAGAGCGCGTCTCGCGCAACACCATGCAAAATCTTCTCTTCGCCAAGGAGATCCTCGACGCGCGCGGCGGCGATTACACCGTCTGCGCCGTGACAAACGGCTTTCACGCGTTCCGCACGCACCTTTTGCTGGGCAAGGCGGGCCTTACGCAAAACGTGCTTGCTGCGGGCGAGCCGCCAATGCTCGCCCTCTCCATCACCAACCGCATCCGCGAGGCATTTTCCCTTGTCGCGGCATGGATCCGATACTGATTTCACCGATAAAGGAGACCGGATATGCTAGAAAAGCTTGCGCTGATCGAACAGCGCTTCAGCGAGATCGAACGCCAGCTTGCCCAGGGCAATATTTATGAAGACCCCGCCGCCGCGGCAAAGCTTTTAAAAGAGCAGAAAGACCTTGCCCCGGTGGTCGAACACTACCGCGCCTACAGGAAGGCGGAAGACACGCTCTCCGAGGCAAAAGAGCTGCTCAAAACCTCCGACGACGCGGATTTTCGCGAAATGCTCGAAGAGGAGATCGAGACGGCGAAGGCGGATATGGCGCGCCTGCACGATGAGCTGCTCGTTCTTCTTCTGCCAAAGGATCTGAACGACGACTCGAACGTCATCATTGAGATCCGCGGCGGCGCGGGCGGCGAAGAGGCGGCGCTTTTCGCCAGCACCCTTTTCCGCATGTACTCCATGTACGCCGAAAGCCGGCGCTGGAAAGTCGATGTCAACAACATCAACGAGACGGAGCTCGGCGGGATCAAGGAGATCTGCTTTACCATCGAAGGGGCGGGCGCGTATTCGCGCCTGAAGTATGAGAGCGGCGTACACCGTGTACAGCGCGTTCCGGAAACGGAAGCGGCAGGGCGCATCCACACCTCGACCGTGACGGTCGCCGTCCTGCCGGAGGTCGAGGACGTGCAGTTTGAGATCAACCCCGCCGACCTGCAGATCGACACCTATCGTTCCTCCGGCGCGGGCGGGCAGCACGTCAACAAAACGGAGTCCGCTATCCGCATCACGCACATCCCGACGGGCGTCGTCGTCGAGTGTCAGGACGAGCGCAGCCAGCATAAGAACCGTGAAAAAGCCATGAAGGTCCTGCGCTCGCGCCTTTATGAGGCCGAGCGCGAGCGGCAGAACGCCGCCGTCGCCGCCGAACGCAAAAGCCAGGTCGGCACGGGCGACCGCTCTGAGCGCATCCGCACGTACAATTATCCGCAGGGCCGCGTCAGCGACCATCGCATCGGCCTGACGCTTTACCACCTCGAGGCGATCTTGAACGGCGGTCTGGATGAGGTCATCGACCCGCTGATCACCGCCGCCCAGGCGGAAAAGCTGCGCGCCGCGCAGGAATAAAGCGCCGCTGAGCAGGGGAGATATCTGCGCAGCGAGCTGTGACGGGCATGTGCACCGCACATGTCTCGGCATAGCGAGGCGAAGAAGATATCTCCCCGGCCGCGAGGCATGCCAGGCGTGATGCCATACAGCGCCGCGCCGCGTGGGCAGGGAGGCATCTCCCGCTGAGAGGCGTGACGAACGGGGCGAAGCGCCTGTTTGGCATGCCGAGGCGGAGGGAATGCCGACCGTCCGCATACGCGTGCAAGGCGTGATTCCACAAAGCGCCGCCCTTTTCCTGTCATTCTGAGGAGCGCACGCGACGAAGAATCCCGTCCGTAGATGAAGAGGCCCGTCCGTAAAAGTCAGCATCTTTCCCGGCGCACGGAATCCTCGCGTGCCCTTCAGGGTATCGCTTCGCTCAGGATGACAACAAAGCGGAATCGCGCTCAGCCCTTTATCCACGCCCGGCGCGCCGTACAAATGCGCTGCCCTTGAGCGCAGGCGCAGCCCCGCTCCATGCAGCGAGCTATTTTTCAACAAAGATTTCAGGTGTTGTTCTTGAAAACGATCGTAAAAACAGTGACCGATGCGAAAAGCCTTGAGACGATCAGCCGCGAGGCAGGCGCGCTTCTTGCGCGTGGGGAGGTCGTCGGCTTTCCCACCGAGACGGTATACGGCCTCGGGGCCTCCGCCTTCTGTGAGGAGGCGATCAAAGACGTCTTCGCGGCAAAGGGCCGTCCGCAGGATAACCCGCTGATCGTACACATCGCGTCCGTGGACACGCTTTTTGAGGTCGCATCGTCCGTTCCCGAAAGCGCCCGTCGCCTCGCCGAGGCGTACTGGCCGGGGCCGCTCACCATGGTGCTGCCGAAAAGCACGCGCATCCCCGACTGCGTCAGCGCGGGTCTGGACACAGTCGGCGTGCGCTTCCCCTCGCACCTGGTCGCGCAGCGCATCATTGCAGCTTCCGGCGTTCCGATCGCCGCCCCATCGGCAAACACCTCCGGTCGTCCCAGCCCGACGAAGGCGCAGCATGTCTTTGAGGATATGGACGGGAAAATCCCCCTCATCGTGGACGGCGGAGAGTGCTCCGTCGGCGTGGAATCCCCAGTGATCGATATGACGAGCACCCCGCCGCGCCTTCTGCGCCCGGGCGGCGTCACCCTCGAGCAGCTGCGCGCCGTGCTCGGAGAAGTCGCAGTGGACGAGGCCGTCCTCGGCAAGCTGAAGCCCGGCGCCAAGCCCCGCGCGCCGGGGATGAAATACCGCCACTATGCGCCAAAAGCCCCCGTCATCGTCTATTCCGGCAGGCCTGTCGCGTGCGCCGCGGCGATGGCTGCCGACGCGCAGCCCGGCGACGGCGTGTTGTGCTTTGACGAATTCCTGCCCTTTTTCCCCTTTGAAACATCGCTTTCCTTCGGCCCGGCGCAGGATGATACCGCGCACGCGCAGGCGCTTTTTGATATGCTGCGCCGCTTTGACACGCTCTGCCCCGCGCGCATCCTCGCA
>CAKTWY010000084.1 GCA_934630445.1 uncultured Eubacteriales bacterium | reverse complement strand
ACCTCGCTTTGCATGCCGGGCGCAATTTTTCGCCCGTTTTTTTTCACCGCGCCTGTCCGGGCGCGCCTTCACGCTTCCCCGCGCAGAACGCGCCCAAGCGCAGCGCAAAACGCCTCATCCTGCGCCGCCGTGCGCTTTGAAGGGCCGCGCAGCCGCCCGCCCGCGCGGCGGATCTTCCCCGCGGCATGACGCGCGGCAAGCAGGGCACCGATGTTCGCGTCGGTGTACTCCATGCCGTCCTGGTTCAGGATGCGCGCGCCGCGCGCAAGGCACATCGCGGCCAGGCCGTAATCCTGCGTGACGACGACGTCGCCCGCCTGCACAAGGTTCACCAGCGCGAAGTCCACGCTGTCCGCGCCCTTTGAAACCGTCAGCGTGCGCGCCCCCTCCCGCTCAAAATGGTGCGCCGTGTCGCACAGGATCAGGCATTCGGCCCCGGCGCGGCGCGAAACGGAGATCGTCTCATTCACCACGGGGCAGCCGTCCGCGTCGATCAGAACGCGCATGGGCATCCCTTCCTTTCAAAATCATTGTGCGCCGTGCCGCCCGGTTTGTCAAGCGGGCCCTATCCGCTGTTGAAATCCGCCGGGAAACGTGATAAAATACCAAATCGCTGCGGCATACAGTTTGAATGGTTGAAGGATAAGAGAAATGATGATTCAGGAGAATGACCTCGGAAATGATCCGATCGGCAGGCTAGTGCTGCGCATCGCGCTGCCGAGCATGCTTGCACAGCTTGTCAATGTTTTATACAGCATCGTGGACCGGATGTATATCGGCAACATCCCGGATACGGGCGCGCTCGCGCTGGCGGGCGTCGGCGTGTGCGGGCCGGTCATCACCATGATCGGTTCGGCCGCGTCGCTGATAGGCATCGGCGGCGCGCCGCTCATGAGCGTGCGCATGGGCGAGGGTGAATATGAAAAAGCAGAGAACATCGTGGCCAACTGCTTTCTCATGCTCTGCGCCGTGTCGCTGCTTCTGACCGCCGTGCTTTTTCCGCTCAGGGAGCCGATGCTCCTGTTTTTCGGTGCGAGCGAGGCGACGCTCCCCTACGCCAGCCGCTATTTTTCCATTTATCTCATCGGCACGCTGTTCGCCCTGCTCGCCACGGGCATGAGCCAGTTCATCATCTGCCAGGGCTTTGCAAAAATTGCGATGTTCGCGGTCGTGCTCGGCGCGGTCATGAATATCGTTCTCGATCCTGTTTTTATTTTCGCACTTGACATGGGCGTCGCGGGGGCGGCCGTCGCAACCGTCCTCTCGCAGCTGGCCAGCTGCGGCTTTGTGCTCGCCTTTCTGTTCGGGCAGCGCCCGCGCGTGCGGATCACCTTCGGCGGGTACAGCCGGCGCGTGATGCGCAGGGTGCTGACCATCGGCTTCACGCCCTTTGCCATCATCGCCGTGGACAATGTGATGATCATCGCCATGAACGCGGTGCTGCAGCGCTACGGCGGCGCAGCGCAGGGGGATATGCTCGTCACCTGCGCGACGATCGCGCAGAGCTTCATGCTCGTGGTGACGATGCCGCTGGGCGGCATCAGCGGCGGCACGCAGACGATTTTGAGCTACAACTACGGCGCGCGCCAGATCGCGCGCGTGAACGAGGCGCAGCGGAAGATCTTCCTGCTCTGCCTGGGCTACACGGGGCTGATGACGGCCGTCGCGTGGCTCGGCGGGGGCTGGTTCGTGCGCCTTTTCACCAGCGACCCGCTCGTGCGGAGCAGCGCGCTCTGGGCCATCCGCGTGTGCACGATGTCGCTCCTCCCGCTCGGGATCCAGTACGAGATCGTGGACGGCTTTACCGCCATCGGCGAGGTGCGCCTCGCGCTCCCGCTTTCGTTCTGGCGCAAGCTGGTGTATTTTGCAGCGCTCTTCGCCCTGCCCGCGATGTACGGCGCGAAGGCCGCTTTTTATGCCGAGCCGGTGTCCGACGTGCTGGGCCCCGCCATGTCGATCACCGTATATCTTCTGACGATGAAGCGCGTGCTGCGCAGGCGGGAACAGGGCGCGGCAGTGTGAAGGGGCGCTTTCCGGCAAAAGCGGATTTTCAAAAATGCAGAAAAAAAGCAGCGCACCGGCATGGAGCGGATCTCCATACCGGTGCGCTGTGCTGTGGATCAATTTTCATTGTATGTCCTGTCGAGCAGGGGGGCTCAGACGACCTTTCATTGTCGCGGCTCGGCTGGGTTTGGCGCGGATAACAAACACCCAAATGCGCTCAGCCATCGTACAGCGCATTTAGGCGTTTTATCAGTTTGATGTTTTGCTGCATGGGATTGACCGCATTCTTGTTCAATCTTGTAAAATCGTTTGCAATATAGCGCACACGCTGCAGTTGTCATGCGGCGACCGTGGGCATATGTTATAGTGAATCTGCAAACCGGCGCATTCTTTCAAAAAGGAAAGATGCGCCGGTTTTTGTCCGCGGGCAAGGATTTTCGCGTGTATAAGCGCGCACATTGCTGCAAAACGAAAAACTGTAAAACTTGAAAACGATTGCAAATTTGCAAGTATGCCTTGTAAAAATGTGCAGAAAAGAAAGTAGCAATTGTGCAAATGTATAAATTCTATAAAAAATAATAAATTTATTTGTAGAAACTGTTGACAATGCTGGCTGCTTATCATAAGATGAGGGTGCAAAAAGAAAGGAATTTGATGGGAGGACGGAGGCTGTGTCCGTTACAATCAAAGATATTGCAAGGGTTTGCAATGTATCGTACTCTACCGTTTCCCGTGTGCTGAATGAAAAATATGTACGGCAAAGCCCCCGGAACGAGCGGATTCTTTCCACCGCACGCACGTTGGGATACCAGCCGAACCGCCTGGCGGTACAGCTGGTAAAAAAACAGGCGAATATGATCGGTCTGATGATTCCTGATGTGGCGAATCCGCACTATTCGGAAATTACCAAAAATGTAGAGGATGCCGCGTTTAATGCGGGATATCAGCTTCTTTTGTGCAATTCTGACTGGGACGTGAATAAAGAGGCGATGTATCGCGACACGCTCGTCAGCTGCCGCGTGGCAGGAATTATTGTTATGCCGGTGTGTGATCAGAGCCATATCATCTTTCGGGGGCTGGATATACCGGTGGTCCTTCTTGGCAGCCGGACGGAGGAGGCGACGCTCAGCAGCGTCGTAATGGATAATGTGTCTGCGAGTTTCCGCGCTACCGAATATCTGATCAGTCTTGGACATAGAAAACTCGCCTATATCGGCAGAAAAGTGACGAATTACACCTCTGCCGACCGCGTTAAAGGGTTTGAACTCGCAGCGGCGAAGTACCAGATCGCCCCGAACGACGCGGTGCTGGAGGTCAGCGACAGCTATAAGCTGGAGGGCGGCTATCATATCGGCGCAAAGCTCTTTGACAGGCCGGACCCGCCGACCGGAATTGTGGCGTTCAGCGACTTTATTGCCATCGGCGCCATACAGGCGGCCGAGGAGCGCGGTCTGCGGGTCGGACGGGATATCTCGATTATCGGGTTTGACGACATCAGCTTCTCGGCGCTGACAAAAATCAATCTCACCACGATCACCCCTTCCAATCAGCTTTTGGCGCAGAAGGCGCTTCAAATTGCACTTGAGCAGGCAGAGGACAAGGCCAACCGTCCGCGGACGGTTGTTTTGGAACCCAAAATGATCGTACGTGACACATGCCTGCAGAAGGAGACTGTCTAACTGCTTCATGAGAATGCATGCACGGATTTGTTACATAAGGAGGGGGATATCTATTTTCTAGTTGCAATCGTTTGCAGATTTTTCGACAGTAAAGCACGAGAAAAAGTCATTCACAATTTGAATGGAGGAAATGAAATGAAAAAGTCAACCAGGTTCTTATGCATGCTTCTCGCGGTAATGATGTTCGCCAGCCTGGGCCTTGCCGGATGCAGCCAGAAACCGGCGCAGGAAACACCGCCGCCTTCACAGGCTCAGCCTGAAACGCCGGCACCGCCGCCGGAAAAGCCTGAAACAGGCGGAAAACTGGTCGTATACACAGCGCTCAATGAAGATGAGATGGCAAACTTTGTGACCAAATTCAAGGAAGACACCGGCATTGAAATCGAGTATATTCAGGGCGGCGCAGGCGACATGGCCGCGCGCGTACAGGCGGAAGCCGCTTCTCCCAACGCGGATGTTCTCGTCGGAGGCTCGGTTGACGTATACGAACCGCTTGCAAAAGCCGGCATTTTTGAAGCGTACGACTCGCCGAACAACGATACGCTCGATGCCCGCTTCAACGACCCGAACGGATACTGGCAGGGCTGGTACATGGGCGTTCTGGGCTTGGTCATCAATCGCGACCGTTTTGAGAAAGAGCTAAAGCCCCTTGGACTTGAATATCCGAAAACGTGGGATGACCTGCTTGACGAACGGTATCAAAACGTGTTTGTCACCTCCAACCCTGTGACGGCCGGCGGCGCATATATTTTCACCGCCTGCCAGATCTTCCGCCTTGGCGAAGATAAGGCGTGGGATTATTTCAAGGCGCTGGACAAAAACGTCCACCATTATTACAAGGGCGCGGGCGACTGCATCAGCCCTGTCGCGACAGGCGAATTTATCGTTGGCATGAGCTGGGTGCACGACATTTACAAGCAGGTCAAAGCCGGATATCCCATCGATGTGGTCATTCCCGATCAGACCGCGTATGAAATCGGCGGTGCGGCGATCGTCAAGGGTGCAAAGAACCAGGAGAACGCCAAAGTATTTATCGACTGGCTCCTGACGGAAGAGACCGGCACGATGAACACCAAAAACTCCAACCGTTACTCGGTGCTGTCAAGCGTTCCCTCGCCGGAAGGGCTGCCGAAAATCGATGAAGTCAACCTTGTCGACTATGACCGCGCGAAAGCGGGAGAAATGAAGCCCGACGTCGTAGCAAAGTTTGACGCAGATATTGTTTCCAAGCGCTGAATGGAGAGATTTACCGCGCGCGGTCCGCTGGACGGGCCGCGCGCGGGAGAGACAGATATCGGATGTGGTGTGAAAATGGGGTGCTTTTATTGACTGGGGTTCACATGGTCGATCGCTTCAAAGAATTTAAGCGGCTGAAAAACGAGCCGCTTCTCCTCGCGGCAATCCTTGCGATTATCCTTTTTACAGGCTACTTTGTGGTGTGGCCTGTATGGCAGCTTATGACGGTTGCGCAGCCGGCGGAATACCGCATTCTGGTGGAGACGCCGCGCTGGATGCGCGCGCTTGCCAACAGCCTTTACATGATGGTGATTTCCACTGTATCGTGTACAGCGGTCGCCTTTGTGTTCGCCTACACCATGACGCGGCTTGACGTGCCGTTCAAGAAGCTTTTTCGCTTTGTAACGCTTCTTCCGATTGTGTCGCCGCCGTTTATCGTGGCGCTGTCCTACATACTTCTTTTCGGCGTACAGGGAATCATCACAAAGGGCCTTCTCGGCCTGCAGGCAGACGTATACGGACGCTTCGGCCTGTGGATGGTGCAGACGGTAACCTTCTTTCCCTACGCGTTTTCCGTCATTTACGGTGTTATGGAAAAGGTCTCGACCAATCTTGAGTATGCGGCGTATAATATGGGCGCCTCGCGCTGGAAGGTTTTCCGCGACGTCTTTTGGCCGCTGTGCAGACCGGGCGTGGCAGGCGGCGCGCTGATGGCGGCGATCAACGTCCTCACGGATTTCGGAAATCCGCTCGTCATCGGCGGAGACCTCGCGCTTTTACCCACGGAGGCGTACATGCAGATCGTCGGCTGGTACGATATGAAAACCGCGTCCATCCTTGCAACGGTGCTGCTGCTCCCGTCGTTTGCTATTTTTGCCATCAATCGCTTCTGGGTAGGGCGGCGCTCGTATGTAACGGTCACAGGAAAAGAAATTTCCCTGCATCCGTATCCGGTTCCGCGCCTGGTCAAATGGGCGTGCTTTGGCTTCTGCATGCTTGTAAGCGTGTTTGTGCTTCTGGTATACGGAACGCTTTTTGTCGGCGCGTTTACCAAGACGTGGGGGTATGACTGGTCGTTTACGGCGGCAAACTTCCGCTTTGTGTGGGATAAGTTCACGCAGATCTGGAACAGCATTAAGTTCGCGGTGCTTTCAGCGGGTTTTGCTTCTCTGCTGGCGATGGCGCTGGCGTATATCGTACAGAAAAAGCCGGTCGGCGTCAATAAGCTTCTCGATTTTCTTGCGGTGCTTCCCTCTGCAGTGCCGGGCATGTTTTTGGGCCTGAGCTATGTCATCGCCTTTAACGCCCCGCCTCTCAAGCTCACCAATACCGGATTTATCATGGTGCTTGCCCTGATGTTCTGGAATCTTCCGACCTGCTACTCCGCCAGCATCGCCGGCATTCAGCAGATCGGCGATTCGGTCGAGGACGCGGCGCTGAACCTTGGCGCAAGCAGTTTTCGCAGCTTCCGGGATGTCATCCTTCCACTTTTGAAGATTCCGTTTCTTTCCGGCTTCGTATTATCTTTTTTGCGCTCGGTAACATGTCTGAGCGTCATTATCTTCATTTATTCCCCATCGACCGCGGTCGGCACGGCGTCGATTCTCGGACTTGTCTCATATGGGCAGTGGGGGGCGGCGGCGGCGTTTACGGTGGTGCTGATCTCCATCGCGTTCGCGGTGCTGTTTTTAGCGGAGTACCTGCTCGGCAAGCAGGGCTCACGGCTCAATCTGTAAGGGCAAGGGGGAGAAACGATATGAATGAAATGAGTCCATATATTGATTTTCAGCATGTGAGCAAACTGTTCGGCAAGTTCAAAGCGCTCGACGACGTTTCGCTTTCGATTCCGAAAGGCACTTTCATGACGCTTTTAGGTCCTTCCGGGTGTGGAAAGACGACCCTTATGCGTCAGCTTGCCGGCTTTTCCGAACCGGACTCGGGCGATATCTACTTAAAGGGCAAGCGCGTAAACGGCCTGCCCCCGTATAAACGGGGCACGCCGCTTGTATTCCAGGAATATGCGCTTTTCCCACATATGACGGTGTTTGAAAATATTTCCTATGGACTGCGGCTGAAAAAACTGCCGAAGGAGGAGGTTTCAAAGCGCGTTGCTCAGATGCTTGAAATGTTCAATCTCGTCGGGCTGGAGGGGCGCTTCCCCAAGCAGCTTTCCGGCGGACAGCAGCAGCGTGTCGCCTTTGCCCGCGCGCTCATCATGGGCCAGGACGTGCTGCTGCTGGATGAACCGCTTTCAAACCTTGACGCAAAACTCCGTGTGGACGTGAGAAGTGAACTCAGACAGATCCAGCAAAGCCTGAAGATCAGCGTGATCTATGTCACACATGATCAGGACGAGGCGCTGTCCATGTCTGATTACATCGCGGTTATGCGTGGCGGGCGCATCGAGCAGGTCGGCACGCCGTGGCAAATCTATTTTCAGCCCGTCAACCGCTTCGTGGCGGATTTTGTCGGAACCGTAAATTTTCTTGAAGCGGATGTCACACGCAATTCAAATGGGTGCATTGCCGTGCGCTACCAGGGCATGCATGCGGAAATTCCGTCAAAGGTTGAAACGCCGGCAGGCGGACGGGTAACGCTCGTGGTGCGGCCGGAGTGCATGCGTCTTGTGTCCGAAGAGGAAGAAACGCACGAGGCGCTGCTTACAGGCGAGATCGAACGCTACAGCTTCCTCGGCCGCGTGATTCGCTATTGGGTCAAAGCGGGAGACGCCACGCTGATCATCGACGATTCAAACCCCGATTTGACCGGCCCCAAAACAGGGAACGTGCGCATTGCGTTTGATTTGAAAAAAATGCATGTATTGAAAGCCGAGGGATCGTGATGCTGAAGCTTGACTTTATCAACGTCGGCTATGGCGATGCGATTCTTCTCCGGCACTCCTGCGCGGAGGGGGAACCGTTTACCATGCTCGTCGATTGCGGCGATCTGGAAATTGTAAACGAGGACGCGCGCTCGCAGCGGATGCGCGCGGCAGATTTTCTGTACGAGCAGGGGATCCGCCACCTTGACCTTCTGGTGCTGACCCATCTGCATCTGGATCACAGCGGGGGCCTCTTTCATCTGCTGCCGCAGGTGAGCGTGTCGGAGTTCTGGACCAACTATCTGCCGGATGCGGCGCTGATCCACAACGCACGCCTGCCGCAGACCGCGGGTATGTCGCCGGGGGCGCAGTGCCTTGTGCGCTCTCTCAAGGTGTATCTGGGCGCGCTGGAGATCCTGAGGCGTCAAAACGCCAGCATTCAGAAAATCAACTGCGATATGCCCGTCCGCCTGTTTGGGCACGGCCTGGCGATCGAAACGTTTTGCGGCGATGAGGCGCTTTACCGCGAGCAGGATGCAATTTTTGACGCAGTCCTTTCCGGCGCGCAGGACGACCCGGGCCTCGACCGGCTCGATCATTTTATCAACAATACGAGCATTCGCCTGCGCGTGCACTGCTCCGGGCATGTGGTGGAGCTTCCCGGTGATGTCTACGCCGCCTGCTGGGAAAAAAGCGATTTAAAACCCTGCAGTGTTTTAAAGCTTCCGCACCACGGGCACAGCGATGCATTTTCAGAAAAGCTTGCGGCACAGCTGTCGCCGCGCTGTGCGGTTGTTTCGGTATCGAACACCCGCTGTGACAATTGTCCAAGCGCGGAAGTGCTCTCCCTCCTGCGGCGGCACGGCGCCGAGACCTTTTTTACCGACGCGGTCGGAGAACGGCCCGATCACCACCGCTCGGTGTCGATTTCCATCTGCGCTGACGGAAAGCTGCTGTTTCCGACGCACGCCTGAAAGCAAAAAAGCGTTTCCCACCCGCATTCAATCATTCTCTGACGGACAAACGATTCCTGCAAGACACACTGTATCCGCATGATGAAAATGGAACTGTGCTGCCGGGGAAACCCGCAGACATATGGAAGGAAAGGAAAGCCGTATGAAACGACTTATCAGTGTGCTTCTAACGCTTGCGCTTTTTTGCTCTTTGTCCGCTTCCGCACTGGATTCGCCGCAGGAGTCAAGTGAGCAGTACCGCGCGCTCGCGGAATACTGGGCTCCGACGATTTATCAGGATGTCAATGAGACGTACAATGTCCGCGCCGATTTTCCAACGCGCTTTGATTACGACGGCGATTTCCGCGGAGACAACAATTGGGAAAATCTTTTGAATTATCCGCAGAATCCCTCCGTGTACTTTTCCGTGCGCGAAACGCTTACCCACTACTTCATCGAGTATGACTACTATTATCCGCGCGACGACGGCCCGGTCAATCTGGAAAAGCATGAAAATGATCTGGAAGGCTGCATCGTCGTGGTGCGCAAGGGCGGAACTTACGGCACGCTGCAGCTGATGGAGACGCAGGCGCATAATCACTGGTACCAGTATTCCAACGATTCGGCCATCACCTCCGGAAGCGACAATATCGACGGCGGAATCCGGCTGGACGGCCACAGGCCGAGCGTGTATATCTCCGCCAACGGGATCGGAAGCGACGCCGGACATGGCGTGCGGGCGTATGACGGCGCAGGAGCGAACGGCGGCGACGGTATTATTTTCCGCTTTGTAAACGGAACGTCGGTCATGCCGGCAAGCACTGCCGGAAGCTACGTGCAGGCATATGACTTTGCGCTTGTCAGCATGGACGAACTGTGGAACCGCCGCTATGATACGGGCGGGGCGGGGCACACGTATAACACGTGGGGCTATTTCCACGGCGATACGTACACCGACAGTTCCTGCACGCTGCCGTGGATCAAAGACGACTCTGACGACGGGCCGCTTTACGAAGGGATCTATTGGTCAGACCCTGCGTTTTTCATCGACACGCATTTAAACGGACTGGGCACTTTTTCGCACCAATACGTGTTTAACCCCTACTATTCTCATAAGATCACCGTTATAGATATCACCAGCTGCGCAAATAAGGACAGCTTCAATGATGAAAGCGATATTTTTATGAAGATATCGGTCGATGGCTACACGCACATCAACAATAATCATTGGAAAGACAATCAGGCGCCAAAAAATGTTACAAAAAATGTCTATTGGGGCAAGGAGCAGGCGGAATTCGGCGATCAATATTCCGAATCCTTCGGCACCATCTACATCGCGCGGCCGCATAACACACTTGTCAAAATTGAGGTGCTCGACAAAGACGGCACGTCCGGAGACGACACCATGGGCTACTTGAGCGCTTCGCCCGCCCCCGGGGAAACGGTGCAGTGGACCGGACAGTACACCTCGACAAACGAGGCCAAACTGACGGCGAGCGTATACGCGAAGGCCGAGTAAACCTGGCATCGTCCGCATGCGATCAATAACCGGAGAGGCCCCCATCCATATGGACGGGGGCCTCTCCGGCTGTCCGTGAAACGCATGCGCGGTGATTACAAAGACGCAGGGGAACGCGCGTGCCGCAAGCCGGCTTTTTGCATAGAAAAATCCCCCGAAACAGTGTTTCAGGGGATTCTGGCGGACAGGGTGGGATTCGAACCCACGGTACCATTGCTGGTACACCTGATTTCGAGTAATTTCGAAACTGTTCCACTTAGGCGTCACATCGAAGCAGTACACGGTAGTTACTATGCCTTGAA
>CAKTWY010000083.1 GCA_934630445.1 uncultured Eubacteriales bacterium | reverse complement strand
CGCATGGGCATCCGGACTATCATGATCACCGGCGACAACCCCGTGACGGCGGCCGCTATCGCGGCGGAAGCCGGCGTGGATGATTTTCTCGCCGAAGCGACGCCTGAGGCAAAGCTCGAGATGATCCGCTCGTATCAGGCCAAGGGCCATCTCGTCGCGATGACGGGCGACGGAACGAACGACGCGCCCGCACTCGCGCAGGCAGACGTTGCGGTGGCAATGAACTCCGGCACGCAGGCGGCCAAAGAGGCCGGCAACATGGTCGACCTCGACTCCTCCCCGACCAAGCTCATCGACATCGTGCGCATCGGCAAGCAGCTGCTGATGACGCGCGGCAGCCTCACGACCTTTTCAATCGCCAACGATATCGCCAAGTATTTTGCCATCATCCCCGCCCTGTTCGTCGGGCTTTACCCCGGGCTTCAGTCGCTCAACATCATGCGCCTGTCCAGCCCGCAGAGTGCGATCTTATCGGCGCTGATCTACAACGCGCTGATCATCATCGCTTTGATCCCGCTCGCGCTCAAAGGCGTCAAATACCGCGAAGTTGCCGCCGGCAGGCTGCTCTCGCACAATCTGCTTGTCTACGGCCTGGGCGGCATCGTCGTGCCGTTTATCGCCATCAAGCTCATTGACCTTATCGTCGCCCCGATTCTCGGGGTCCTGTAAAGGAGGGAGCGCCATGCATACCCTCTGCCGCTGCTGCACGCCGCGCAGTGTACACATGCCTGCTCCCGTGCCCGCGCGGACTGGCCGCACGATGCAAAAAAGCCTGCACACCGTGTTCTGCGCGCATCCGGTGATCACATACGCAGTCTCCCTCGCGGCGCTGAGCTGCGTCATGCTCCTCGCCGTCACCGCGATCGCCGCCGCAGCGCTGCCGCTTCTCGCGCTTGCAGAGCTGTTCTGATCTGATCAAGGAGGAAACACCATGAAATCAACTATTTTTATACAGGTCATTGGCAAAGCATTTCTGTTTTTGCTTCTCTTCAGCATTTTTACCGGCTTTTTATATACCCTTGCCGTCACCGGCATCGGGCAGCTGCTCTTCCCCTGGCAGGCCAACGGCAGCGTCATCGAGTCCGGCGGAAGGACGTACGGCTCGGCACTGATCGCCCAGCCCTTTTCAGGCAATGGCTATCTTTGGGGCCGTGCGATGAACATTGACGTCTCCTCCTTTACGGATGAGAACGGCGCGCCTGTCATGTACGCCTGGGCGTCCAATTTAAGTCCTGCAAGCCCGGAATATGAAGCGTTGATCGCCGGGCGCGTCGCCGCGCTCAAAGCGTCGAATCCGGACAGCACCGCCCCTGTTCCGGTCGACCTTGTGACCGTTTCCGGCAGCGGCCTTGATCCTGCTATTTCGCCCGACGCCGCGCTGTGGCAGGTGCCGCGCATCGCCAAAGCGCGCGGCATTTCCGAAGAGGAGGTGCGCTCTGTCATCGAGCGGTATACCACCGGCCGCTTTCTCGGCCTGATGGGCGAGCCCACGGTCAACGTCTTAAAAGTCAACCTCGCGCTCGATGGAATCCTGGAGGGCACGAGATGACGCCGCTCTACCCCTATCGTCCGGCGGGAGAGCATTCGCTCCCCTGCACGCCGCCGGCGCTCACACCCATACGCGAAGGGCTGATTTTCATACAGCTGCTCCGTCTGCTGAGCGAAGCGTTCAGCGCCGATCCAATTATCCTGCAAACACCGTCCGGACAGACGCTGCATCTGCTCTATCAGGGTACTGCCTTTACCGTCGACGGTTTTTCGGAGACGTATGGCGAAGGGCTCGCGCTCCTCTCCCGCCGGTGGCCGGCCGCCCTGTTTGCCACCACCGGCGCGCGGGAGACGGCGCGCCTGACGTTTTCCGCGGAAAACGGCCGCGTACGTACGCGTATGTACTCTGTCTCCGGCCAGCCGTTCGATGACCTGATGAATCTGTGCCTGCGTATCGAAACGAACAGCTGCGAAGCGGCCGCGCACCTTGCCGCTGCTGCCGGCGCTTTGAAATACCGCATGCACAGCGCGGCGCTTGATCGCTCGCACGAGGATTTTTTGAGAGCCGAAACGCTTCTTCTCCCGACGGAAGGCAGTATGTTTGCATACTTTTCCCCCGAGCGCGACATGGCGGGCCGGTCGGATCATCTCTTCTGTCTGCCGGCAGAAAAAAAGCAGCGCCTCTGGCGTTCTTTTTTAAGCAACGGCGTGCAGCCGCTTGAATTTGAATGGCTTTGGGAAGCATATCTCTCCGGCGGCCCGGACGACCTTTTGGAGTGGGAGCTGACGCTCTCCTCCGTTCTGGAGGAGCTTCGATTCTCGGTCGACAACCGTACGTCGCATTTCTCCGTGACCGACGGCGGCGGCAACGCGCGGCAGTTCGACTTCGTAAACGGCGGGCCGGCGGAAAAGATGTTCTTAAAGCTCCTCTTTCCCGCCGTCAGACAGCGATGATCCTGCGGCACGGCCTATAAAACACGGCCGCCGGAAGCATTCCGGCGGCCGTGTTTTTATGTAGGATCACATCTGCAGGAAGCGCTGCGCATCGCGGTTGGCACCGAGAATCAACATCGTCTCCTGTGCCCGGAACTGATGATCGGGCTTCGGCAGCGGCTCAAGCTCGCCCCCGCGCTTGATGGCAAGGATGCTCAGATGATATTTCTGCCGCACAGAGAGCTGAACGATCGTTTTGCCGACCCACGCCGCAGGTACCGGCGTCTCATAAAGCGCATGCTCTGGCGTCAGAGCGATGTAGTCGAATACATTGTCCGACCCATAGCGCACGGCGGCCCAGTTTGCCATCTGCTTTTCCGGGTAGATGACGTCATCCGCGCCGTTGCGCAGCAGGAACTTCGCATGTACGTCGCGCGCCGCGCGCGCCAGAACAAAAGGCGCGCCAAATTCCTTCAGCAGCGCCGTCGTCTCCAGTGAGCTTTGAAAATTGTCGCCGATGGCCACAACGCACATATCGAAATTGCGCACGCCGAGCGAGGCAATAAACTGTTCATTTGTACTGTCGCCGATCTGCGCGTTGGTCACAAGCGGCAGTGCTTCATTCACGCGCGCCTCGTCGATATCGATCGCCATGACCTCATGCTTCATTTCATGCAGTTTCATCGCCATATGCCGGCCGAACCTGCCAAGGCCGATCAGCAGTACTGATTTCATATCCATATCTCCTTTCCTTGTCATCCGACTGTGATTTTTTCCTGCGGGAGCTGCGCGGGCGAGCGCGTGTGCCCCGCTATCAGCGCGTATATCATCGTCAGCCCGCCTACGCGGCCAAAATACATCAAAAAGATCAGTATCATCCGCGAAGCGAGGCTCAGCGACGGCGTAATGCCCAGCGAAAGGCCCACCGTACCGACTGCCGACGCCGTCTCAAACAGCGCCTCCGTCATCGAAACCCCGTCGATCGCGCACAGCGCTACGCCGCCGATCAGGAACAGCGCGACGTAGAGCGTAAAGATCGTGACCGCGCTTCTGAGCGTCTCCGGCGGCAGACGCCTGCCGAAGCACTGCACACTCTCCCTGCCCTGAAAGACGGCGCGGATGCTGAGAAAAAAGGTTGCCAGCGTCGTGGTCTTAAAACCGCCCGCCGTCGAGCCGGGCGAGCCGCCAATGAGCATCAGCAGAATTGTGATCAGCTGCGCGGGCCCGCCGAGAAGGGGCAGCTCCACCGTATTGAAGCCCGCCGTGCGCGGCGTGACCGCCTGGAAGAGCGACGCCAGCACGCGCTCGCCCAGTGTCAGGTGCGCCCAGCGCTGCGCGCCGAACTCCGCAAAAAAGAGGAAGCCCGCCGGCAGGAGGATCAGCAGGCCCGTCATCATCAGAATGATCTTTGTCTGCAGACGGTAGGCGCGCACATGCCACCGGTGCGTCTTCAGGTCGCTCCAGGTAAGAAAGCCGATACCGCCGGCGACAATGAGCCCGGCGATCACAAAATTGACAATGACATCGCCTGTGTACGCGCTCAGCGAGACAAAGGGCGCCCCACCTTCCCCCATCAGGTCAAAGCCCGCGTTGCAGAAGGCGGATACCGCGTGGAACACCGCATTCCACAATCCTTTCAAAAAACCCATCTCCGGACAAAACCGCAGCGCCAGAAGCGCGGCGCCGACGCCCTCCATCAGGACCGTCGCGCGCAGAATAAAGCCTGTCATGCGCACAATGCCGCCCACCTGCGGCGCGGCGATGGACTCCTGCATCACCCAGCGCTGCTTCAGGCCGATCTTCTGACCGGTGAACATCGCGATGGCGAGCGCCATCGTGACCACGCCCATGCCGCCTGTCTGTATCAAGAGCAGAATGACCGCCTGCCCGAAGCCTGACCAGTACTGCGCCGTATCGTGGATTACGAGCCCCGTAACGCAGGTTGCTGAGGTCGCTGTAAAAAGAGCGTCCGCAAAAGACGCGCTCCCCGGCCCCTTTGTCGCAAAGGGCAGCATCAGAAGTGCTGTTCCGGCAAAAATCAGCAGCAAAAAACCGATAATGATCACATGCGCCGGCGTGACCCGGTCACTTTTCCAAAACCCCACAGTGCGCCTCCAAATCAATTGTGCAAAAGGATTCAGTGTCATCTTACCACCGGCCGGATTAGCGCCGCGTTAAGACAGCATACCGTGTATTAAAGTTTTGTTAAGGCGCATCTTAATACAATCTTAATGTTTTGATGTGAAATATAACGCGAAGCTCATATGAGCTGTGGTATAATAATTTCAAAATGAACGCAAGCGTTCATTTTGTATACGGGAGTCGGCTGCCGCCGATTGCGGCGGCTCAAAATCCATTCTTATCAATCATGATCGATCGGGGGGATACGGCATGGACGACCGTCGTCCGGATCCCGAGGCGCTGCTGCGGCGGATCGAGCCGAGCAGCAAGGGGCGTCTCAAAATCTTTTTCGGCTATGCCGCAGGCGTCGGCAAGACCTACGCCATGCTCGAAGCCGCACATCAGGCGCTTAAAGCCGGCGTCGACGTTGTCGCCGGCTATATCGAGCCGCACACCCGGCCGGAAACGCTGTCGCTCCTGGAGGGTCTGGAAAAGCTGCCCGTGCTCGAAGTGCCCCACCGCGGCATCACGCTGCGCGAATTCGACCTTGACGCGGCGCTCGAACGGCGCGCGCAGCTCGTCCTCGTCGACGAGCTGGCTCACACAAACGCCGATGGCAGCCGCCACGTCAAGCGCTATCAGGATATCGAGGAGCTGCTGCGCGCGGGTATCAGCGTCTACACGACCGTGAACGTCCAGCATCTGGAAAGCCTGAACGACGTCGTCGCATCCATCACCGGCGTCACGGTGAGCGAGCGCGTGCCCGACCGGATCTTTGATGCTGCCGATCAGGTCGAACTTGTCGACCTTGAACCGGAGGAACTGCTTGAGCGCCTGCGCGCCGGCAAGGTGTATCGCACCATGCAGGCCGGCCGCGCCATGCAGAACTTTTTCACTCTGAAAAATCTCGCCGCGCTGCGCGAGATCGCCCTGCGCCGCACAGCCGACCGGTTGAGCCGCACGGCCGACGCGCTCGGCGACAAGGCGAAAACAAACGAGCACGTCCTGATCTGCCTGTCCGGCTCTCCATCCAACGCAAAGGTCATCCGCACTGCCGCGCGCATGGCGAAAGCTTTTCACGGCGGTTTTACCGCTCTTTTTGTCGAGACGCCTGCCCTGAAGCAGCAGAGCGCCGAGAACCGTCGGCGCCTGCAGGCAAACCTCCGCCTTGCGGAGGAGCTTGGCGCGCGCATCGACACTGTGTACGGCGACGACGCGGCCGTGCAGATCGCCGAGTATGCAAAAGCGAGCGGCATCTCCAAAATCATTGTTGGGCGTTGCAACCACCGCCAATATTTCTGGGCGCGCGGGAAAAGCCTCGTCGACAGACTGACGCACCTCGCGCCGGATATCGACCTCTACATCATCCCTGACAACCAGCCCGCGTACAGACCGAAACATCTCCCGCTGCGGATACAGCTGCACTTTTCCTGGATGGATCTGCTGAAAAGTATGCTGTGCCTGACGTTTTCTTCCGCTGTGGCTTGGGTCTTTTTCTTCCTCGGCTTCAGCGAGGCGAACCTCGTGATGGTCTACATCCTCGGCGTGCTCTTCACCGCGATCTGGACGAACGGACGTGTATACGGCGTTTTCTCATCGCTGGCAAGCGTGCTGCTGTTCAATTTTTTCTTCACATCGCCGCGCTTCACTCTCATGGCCGATCCAAGCTATCCGCTCACTTTCGCCGTCATGCTGGCGGCCAGCCTCATCGCGAGCTCGCTGACACTGCGCGTAAAAGAGCAGGCGCGCCAGGCCGCCCGCAAAGCCTACCGCACGCAGGTCCTGTTTGAAACCAGCCAGAAACTGCAGAAGGCCGAAGGCGCGGACGCCATTCTGGAGGCGTCTGCCGTACAGCTGCGCAAGCTTCTGGACCGGACTGTGCTCATCTACCCCATCGGCCCCGACGGCGCGCTGCGCAAGGTCCGCGTTTTCGCCGCTGAAGCTGATGCCGACACGGCGCTCTACACCACTGCCGAAGAAGCTGCCGTCGCCCGCTGGGTGCAGAAAAACAACAAACACGCCGGCGCCGGCACCGGAACGCTCCCCGGCGCAAAATGCCTGTACCTCGCCGTGCGCGGCAAAGGCGGTGTGCTGGCGGTCGCAGGTATCTCCGCTTTCCGCACAAATGTTCCGGATGCGTTTGAAAAGAACCTGATGCTCGCCGTTTTGGACGAATGCGGCCTTGTGCTGGAAAAGGAGCTCCTCGGCGAGGAAAAGCGCCGCGTCGAGGAGACCGCCCGGCAGGAGGCGCTGCGTGCAAACCTCCTGCGCGCGATCTCCCACGACCTGCGCACGCCGCTGACGAGCATCTCCGGCAGCGCCGGAATTCTTCTTGAAAACAGCGCCATTCTTGGTGAAGCCAAAAAACGCGCGCTCTACACCTCGATCTACGACGACTCGATGTGGCTCGTCAATCTGGTGGAAAACCTCCTCTCCGTCACGCGCATCGAAAACGGCACGATCAAGATCAAAATGGAGGCAGAGCTCCTCGACGAGGTGTTTCAGGAGGCGATCTCTCACCTGGACAGGCATGCGGCGGAACACCCGATCAGCACCGAGCTATCGGACGATCTGCTCATGGCGCGGATGGACGCGCGCCTGATCGTCCAGGTCGTCATCAACATCATCAACAACGCCATCAAATATACCCCGCCCGGCGCAGCCATCCGCCTCAGCGCGCGCCGCGACGGCGGCATGGTCGTCGTCGACATTGCCGACAGCGGCCCGGGCATCCCGGACGAGGCGAAAAAGAAGCTGTTTGATATGTTCTACACCGCCAACAACGCCCGCGGCGACGGGCGGCGCGGCATGGGCCTGGGCCTGTCGCTGTGTAAATCCATCATCGCCGCGCACGGCGGCGTCATCGGCGTCAAAGACAATGTTCCGACCGGTTCGGTCTTTTATTTTACACTGCAAAGCGCAGAGGTGAATACGAATGAATAAACCCCAGATTTTGATCATCGAGGACGACGCGGCCGTCTCCAACCTCATCTCCACCACTATGGAAACGCAGAACTACCAGTACCACCGCGCACGGACCGGCGCGGCAGGCGTGCTCGACGCCGTCTCCTACCGCCCGGACGTCATCATTCTCGACCTCGGCCTGCCGGATATGGACGGCGTCGAGATCATCCGCAAAGTCCGTTCCTGGACCAACACGCCCATCATCGTCGTCAGCGCGCGCAGCGAAGACCAGGACAAGGTCGAGGCGCTCGACGCCGGCGCGGACGACTACCTGACAAAGCCCTTCAGCATCGAGGAACTGCTTGCGCGGCTGCGCGTTGCGCTGCGGCGCGTACGCTACGATTCGCAGCGCCTTGACGAGGCTTCGAGCGTTTACGAAAACGGCGAGCTGCGCATTGATTACGCGGCAGGCTGCGCCTATCTCGCCGGGCGCGAGGTACACCTGACGCCGATCGAATACCGCCTGCTCTGCCTGCTGGCAAAAAATACCGGCAAGGTGCTCACGCACAATTTTATCCTCAAGGAGATCTGGGGCAGCGCACTTTCCTCGGATACGCCGTCACTGCGCGTCTTTATGGCAACGCTGCGCAAAAAGATCGAAGCCGACCCATCCCATCCAGAATATATCCAGACGCATATCGGCGTCGGCTACCGCATGATCCGCCGCTCCTGCGAGGATGCTGATGGCGCAGAGGCATAGCACGCGCCGCATGACGCCTTGCAGCTGCCCTCCGCCAGACAGCCATCAAACGCAACCACGCTTGCGTTTGAGACTCGCATGCCTCTCGATGGTAAAAGCTGCGAAACAGCGCAAAATCGCGCTGTTTCAGAGTTGAAAAGCCAGTCGTATGGCCCAGATCGACTTTTTTGGCCTTGCGGCCAATTCACCTTTTGTCCTGATTTTTTGGGGAATTTGATTGGCGTTGCCACGCAAAAAACTTTTTTAACAAGCTGAAACCGCTGAGAATACGCACGTATTCTCAGCGGTTCTTATTGTTTCGGTTGCTTTATCCGTCCTGTATCATCCGTTCAAGCACAGCTCTATTCCCGGTATGCGCCGCGCAGGAGCGCGATTTCCCTCCCATATCCCGCCAAGTCGTTCGGCGTCTCCAGGATAAAGGGCAGGGCGCGCAGCGCCGGATGGTTGATCACGCGCTCCACCGCCGCAAGGCCAAGCGCACCCGCACCGATCACCTCGTGGCGGTCTTTATGGCTGGCGAACGGATTCTTGCTGTCGTTCAGGTGCACCGCGCGCAGGCGGCTCAGCCCGATGACGCGGTCAAAGCACTCCAGCACAGCGTCCAGGTCGCCCACGATGTCGTATCCCGCGTCATAAATATGGCAGGTATCCAGGCACACACCGACCTTGTCCGCCTCACGCACGCCGTCCAGAATGCTGCGTATTTCCTCAAAGCTGCGCCCGACCTCGCTGCCCTTGCCCGCCATCGTCTCAAGCAGGACCATCGTGTGCATCCCGGACCACAGGAGGTCGTTGAGCTGCTCTGTGATCAGGCGAATCCCTTCCGCCTCGCCCTGGCCGACATGGCTGCCGGGATGAAAATTATAGTAATTGCCCGGGAGATGCTCCATGCGCGCAAGGTCGTCCTCCATCGCCTCGCGCGCAAAAGCACGCACGCGCGCGTCCGCCGCGCAGGCGTTCAGCGTGTACGGCGCATGCGCCACGACAGGGGCAAAGGCGTGTTCTCGCATGAACGATACGAGCCGCGCCGCGTCTGCGCTGTCGAGGGCTTTCGCCGCGCCACCGCGCGGGTTGCGCGTGAAGAACTGGAACGTATCCGCCCCAATGGAGAGGGCCTCTTCCCCCATATGGTAAAAGCCTTTTGAAGATGATAAATGGCATCCGATATGAAGCATCGTATTCCTCCGATCGATTGATTTCGTGCACGTTACACATACATGCGCGGTTTTCCCGGCACGAGCGCTGCAGCGCGCAGTCCGGCGCGCGCCAGAATATGCGCGCGAAACACCCGCGCCCCGGTCGGGCATACGGACACGCAGCCGACGCAGCGGATACAGCGCGCAGCGTCCGTTCCTCCCGCTTTGAGCGCGCCGGAGGGGCATGCCGCCTCACACGCGCCGCAGCGGACGCATTTGGCAGGATCGGTGCCGGGCGGCGGGAAAAAGCGCGCCCGAAACCGCCCGACGAACCGCGCGGCGAGCGCGTGGCGCGCGCCGCGTCCGATTTTGACGTTCTTCCCCGCCGCGGCGTTTTCCATCGCCGCGCACGCAAAAGCGCGGGTCCAGCGTTTTTTCTCCTCCGTGAATGCGAACGATCGCGTCAAAAAGCAGTGCCGCTCCGGAACGCGCGCCGCGCCCGCGAGGCGCATGCCCTGCGCCCTGGCAAAACGGGCAAGATCGTCCAGCGCGTGCCCTGCCGCCACGCCGCCGTATGTCACCAGCAGCGCCGCACTTTCAAAGCGAAGTTCCAGCGTGGCCAGCCGCTCCAGAAAAAGCGCGGGCGCGCCCGCCTCGTAAACCGGGCAGCACAGAAAGCAAAGCGCGCCGCCGCAGCGCGCTGTTTTGCTGCCGCCCTCTGTCAGATCCATACAGGCGACCGCATGCCCCGCTTCCCGCAGGACCTGCGCCGCCGTTTCGGCATACGACCGCGTCGAGCCGCACGGTGAAAAGTAAAAAACAGTTATGGACTGTTTTTTACACGCATGCGCGTCGGTTGCCCGCAGGGCGAGATGCGCGCGATGAAAATCCGTGTTTTTTGTTGCGAAGCAATCAAAAACAGCCGCATTCATACGCCGCGCCCCAGCGCGCCCTTGACAAAACGGTGCATACAGGCGCTCTCCTCCGGCGCTTCGGCCAGAAAGCCGCAGACCGTCTTCATCTCCTCAATCGCTGCCTCGCGCGTGATGCTCCCCAAACTCACCGCGCAGCACAGCTCGACCGCCGAAAAGGGGATCGTCTGTGTCTCCATCCGGCGGAAGGCTTCAAACTGCGAGTGCTCCTTGACCCGCTCGAGCGCGCAGCTCGTGTGAAGGCCCTTGTGCGCCTCCCGCGCGCCCTCCCAGCCGATCTCCCGCTCGAGAAGCGCTTTGACGTTGTTCCAGTCGTA
>CAKTWY010000082.1 GCA_934630445.1 uncultured Eubacteriales bacterium | reverse complement strand
GAAGACCTCAGCGCGCAGAACGGCGCACGCGGCGTTCAGCTTCTCCGCCGGCCGGTAGGCCATTTCACGCGCATGGCAGGCAGGGCCTGCCCCCGCATCCTGATAATACGCCGCCTTGCCGACGCCCTGCCAGTCTCCGCAGCGCAGCGTCAGCATCAGATCCGTCAGATACTGCGTGCCGTAATAGTCCTCCGGCGAAAACACGGCGACAAAGCCGCCCGCCGCTTCACCGGCAAGGCGCATCTCCTGCGCAGCCGCCTGTGAAACAACGCTGATGCGCGCGTCATCCAGCTGCAGCGGCTCGTCGCAGATGAGGAGCATTCTGCAGTTCTGATACGTCTGCGCGGCGAAAAGCCCGGCCATACGGCGCGCAGCCTTTGCATCCGGCGCGCGGCACAGCACCAGTACCGGCGGCGCCTGCCAGCCCAGCGACGCTCCGAACACCTTTTGCACGATATACGCCAGACGGTCTTCATACAGATGCCCGGACAGCACCTTCCGCAGGCCCAGCAGGCGGTACTTCCTGCGGGTTTCCTCATCGGCGCAATAGCGCGCCAGAACCTTTTCGAGCGTCGTCTGGTCGTCGGTACAGATCGTCAGATCGCCGAAATAGTTTTTAACGCCGCGCGAATAGTTGCCCACCGTGATGGTATTCGACGCCATCAGCTCGAAAACGCGGCGGGCAAACATCGTCTGCGACTGATTGACCGAGTTCATATTGATGCCATACGCATACCCCTTATAGGCTACATCGATCTCCGAAGGATCGAGCTTGCCTAAAATATACGGGTCGTAGCGGCGGGGGAACGCATGCTCGGGAAGCGCGCTTTTGTAGTTCCTGTCGTAGATGTCAAATCCTTTTGTTTTGATAAACACCTCGGCAAAGCTGTCAAAAATGCGCGAACGCTCCGCATAGCGGTGATAGTACGCCCCCGCAAAACAGAAGCGGTCCTTCCGCTCATACTTCTCGATCGGGTTATGTACTTTTGGCTGCGCTGCAAAGTGCAGGTGGTAGACGCGATCATGCCCAAGCTCCGTCTTATACTGCTCAATACAGTCGATATCCGTGGTGAAAACGACGTCCGCCATGCGCGCCGCCGCCATAAAAGTATCCGTATAGATCGGATCTTCTTTGTTCCAGAAGACGATCGGGATGCCGTGCTCCTGGCAGTAGCTCGTCATCTCAAAATACTCTTTGCTGCAGCCGGCGATCTTCCGGTGCCAAAGGCCATCCTTGCCCTGCCATGCGGATTCGATAAACAGGAGATCGGGCGAAAAGGAAGCAATTTCCTTCTTCCAGCCGTCCGGCGTGACCTCTTTCAGAATACATTCGGGCGCATAGCTGTCAAGTGTAAAACGATCCATCACACAGGCAACCCGAAGCTCCTTCAGCTGCTTCCGCTTTAACGCAAATTCCCGCTGCGGCGCGCACGCTTCCCTTTGCCTGAGCAAATGAGCGTGCCCTCCGCGCGTCAGGAGCGCGGCGATCTCCTCCTTTGCCGCGCGCAGCTTTGCAATACGTTTATCGATATCCCCCGCACTGAATGCCATGTTTCGTCTCCTTATTCCCTTATTTCTTTACATATTTGATTTTGCGCCTGAACTGCTGCAGCAGCCTGTAGCAGCGGATGGCAAAACGCCCATACCATGTATCCGTGATGCGTGAAAGCTTGCGCCGGTATTCTTCATTTTCGCGTTTGAGGTAGCTGTTTTGCGTCTGCAGGCGCAGCACCGTCTTTTTCAGTTCCTCCAGGAGCTGTGCCTCTTCTTCATACCCATCTGCATGTTTGGCCAGCTCAAGCGCATATAATTCGCACGTTTCACGCGCGCAAGCAAGCTCCCGCTCCTGCCTGTCATATGCCTCCTGCAGCTTGGTATGCACTTCCTGCAGCTTGGCATGCGTTTCCTGCTCTTCGCGGCGGCGCTCCTGCGCCTGCCGACACTCCGACTGGCAGGCTTTGAGCTCTTCTGTCTTGCTCTGGACCTGCGCTTTGGAAGCCTCAAGCGAGCGGTTTCTTTCATCGAGCCATCCCTTGGCCTTCAGATAATTTGCATAATAGGCGTCGGTTTTTTCATGATAGCGGAACATGGCTTCCAGCACTTTATCCGGATCATAGGAGGATGCCTGCGGATAGCGCGAGGGATGCAGAAACAGGAGATTAAAGCCCTCGATATCGCTTAAAAGATACCCGCTCTCCCGCAGCAGACGCATGACTTCGCGATAGGTCGCGCAGCCCACCTCGACCCAAACAGCCGGTTTGTCGCGCCGCAGGAGATGCTCCATCCCCTGCAGAACGTGCAGTTCAAACCCTTCCGTATCGATCTTGACAAAATCCACTTTTTCAATATGATGCTCCGCCGCAAAGGCGTCCGCCGTGGCTGCCGGAACGCCGTCCGCCGCACGCTCCTGCGAATACGCGAAACTCGTGCCGCCAAGGTTCCCTTCCTGCCGGCCCGAAACAGTCACCGTTCCCTGATGATCCCCCAGCGCCATGCGCTGCGGTTCGATGATTTCCGGCGCGCTGCGCGCGGCATTGCTCTGTAAAAGCGCGAAATTCTCTTCCAGCGGCTCAAAGGCGTAGATCTTCTTCGGGTGAAGATGCAGCGCCCAATACACGGAATGATTCCCCAAATTTGCGCCGATATCAAAAACAGTTTCCGTTTCACGCAGAATCGGCGTCCACTTTTGAAGCGTGGCCGCCTCGTAAAAATCCGAGCTTTTCCGCAGAGTCTCAAAAACATATTCGCCGACATACCCTTCCATATCGGCGCCGGGAAGATGGACGATTGCTCTTTCCATACGCTGCCCCCTTTCGATGTACCTCACAGGTATTTTTCCTGATATTCTTGCAATGTAAACGTCAAATTCAGGCGTTCTTCATGCGTCATCATATTAAATTCCCGCGCAAAGCCGCAGTACGGCTTAATGATCTCCTCCGGCGGCGCCTCACCCACAACGGCGCCGCGGTTGAGCCAGATGACTTTATCGCAGAAATCCTGCATCTGTGCCACGGCATGGCTGACGAAGAGGATCGTCTTGCCGGCTTTTTTAAACTCCTCCATCTTGGCCAGGCACTTGTCCGTGAAGCTGTTGTCGCCGACGGCGAGCGCCTCGTCAATAATCAGGATATCCGGGTTCATGTGTACGGATATGGCGAAGCCGAGCCGGGAGCGCATGCCGCTGGAATATGTGCGCACAGGCTGATCGATGTGCGTGCCGATATCCGCAAAGGCGATGATATCATCCTGCACGTCGCGGATCTGCTGGGGCGTGAAACCGAGCAAAATGCATTTATAGCGAATATTTTCCACGCCGGTGAGGTGGCTTTCCATCCCGGCGTTGGCGGCGAGCATGTTGACCTCGCCGCGGACCCGGACCTCTCCCTCGCTGGGATAGGTGATGCCCGCGATGATGCTCGCGAGCGTGGATTTTCCGGAACCGTTCAGCCCGATCAGGCCGGCGATCTCTCCTTTTTGAAACTGCAGGTTCACATCCCGAAGCGCGGTGAACTCCTCCGGCTTGTACCCGGGAAGCAGCAGCCCCTTGAGCCGCTCCGCATCCCCGTGGTAGAGCGGATAGCGCTTATAAAGGTGGGAGCAGCCGATCACTGTTTCCTTTTGCATGCCTGCCCCTCCTTCTAAACAAGATCCATGAATTTTTTGCGGAATTTCATATGCACGGAGCACCCGGCCGCAAAAAGGACGAGCGTTACGCACCAGAAATAGAGCATCTGCTTGCCGTGATAACCCAGGCCGTAGCCGTATAAAATGCTTTCGCGGTAGCCGTTGACGACATATGCGAGGGGATTGAGCTTAAGGACAAACTGCAGCTTTTCAGGCAGATTCTCCTGCACCCAGACGATGGGCGTGATATAGAAAAGCAGACGGATCACCGAGGACATGATCTTCTGAAAGTCCTTAAAAACGACGGTGACCGCCGACGCCAAAAGCGCGTAGGAAACAAGAAACGCGAGCGCGCACGCCGCGTAATACAGCACCAGCAGCGCCCCCCAGGTAAGCGAATACCCCGCAAGCAGAAAAATCGCGAACACGACGAGCATCGCCCACACATGGCCCATAAAGTTGGAAAGCACAGTCTTCACCGGCACGATGGAAAGCGGGAGATACATGCGCTTCAAAACGCCGCTGTAATTGTAGATCGACGTGGTGGAAGCCATCATCGCGCCGCTGATGAAAAACCACGGGATGATGCCGGTGATCATCCAGATGATATACGGGTACCCGCCGCGCGGCGCTGACGCGTTCAGGCCGATGGCAAACACGAACCAGTAGACAAAGATCTGCAGGGCCGGATTTAAAAAGTTCCAGACAAAGCCAAAAAAGGTGCCGCTGTTCTGCGCTTTCAGCTCATAGGAAGCAAGACGCCACAGGCGATACCTGTTCTGATAATTCTCCGTGATCACAGTTTTGATCGCTTCAAACAAAAAAATTCCTCCAATTGCACATGCGTAACCGGCATACCGGACCGGATGGGCGGGTGCTCATCCCCCGCGCAGCGTGTGGAGAACCTCCTCCAGCCGGGCGGCACAGGTGTGCGCGCGCACCGCGCGCAGGTTCTCTTCGCGGCAGCGCGCTTCCTTCTCCGTATCAAACGGCTCGTCCAGGAACCAGACGCGATCGCCGAACATGTCTCGCATGCCGCGCGAGGCATTCGACACGACGATCAGGCCGCAGGCCATCATTTCAAACACACGGCGGGCGAACATGGTGTCAGAATCCTGTACGGTATTGATATTGACGCCGTAGCGCGCGGCGCGGAAAGTTGCGCCCAGCTCGTGATAGGCGACCTTCGGGCGTACATACGCGCGGTACTTTTCCGGGAAGCGGCGGTCGGGGTCGCTTGAATCCGACTGCCGGTCGTAGATACGAAGCGCTATGCCGCGCGCGAGCAGCATATCGAAAATGCGCTCCATATCGCGGCAGCGCGCGGGCTGGCCGGCATACCAGCTGCCGGCAAAGACGGCCGCATTCTCGCGCGGCAGGGCTGGTTCGGGTGAAAAAAGCGCCGGAGAATAGCCGAACATCAGCGTATGGGCGCGCTTTGCTCCCAGCGCCCGATAGCGCGGCACGCATTCGGCCGCGGTCGTGAAAATATGGTCAAAGCGCAGCGCGGTATCGACAAAATCATAGGTGCGGCTGCCGAAAAAGGTCGGGTCTTCCTTGTTCCAGAAGACAGTCGGGATCCCCCGCCTGCCGCAGTAGTCCAGAATATCGAGCAGCGCGCGGCGGTTCTCATAAAGGACGCTGTGATTGCGGTAGACCCGGCCGCGCCAGGCGTCGCGTGACGATTCCGGGCCCGACCAGGCGGATTCGCAGAAAAAAAGGTCCGGCCGGCAGCGCTCCATGGTTTCCAGCCAGTTCTGGGGCGTGAGGAACAGGGCGCGGCACTCGCCTTCAAAATCGCGGCGCGTCATCTCATCGCAGACAAAGGCGATGACCGTTTCCTTCGCCCGCGCAGGGATCGGCCTGCGCTCAGACGGGCCCGGCACAGGCGCGCCGGGGCGGTATGCACAGCGCTTCGCCTCATTGCGGGCGGCAAGATCGTGCAGAAAATATGCGGCCGTGGCAGCGGGCGCAAAACGCTGCACCCTGCGGTACAGCCCGTATACGGCCTGTTTCAGCGCCCCCATGCGGTTCCTCCTGTTCCCCGGTCAGCGCGATATGCGCAGCCAGAATTTTTGAATGCCGGCGAGCGTATGGCTCGCCGTGTACGAAAGCGCGCGCGGGCGTGAGACCCCCAGCGCCCGGTAGGTGCCGTAAGTCGAGCGCGTCATGCGCCACTTGTTGCGCGAAGCGCCCGCCGCGCTCATGCGGTAGAGGGTGAGCGGCGTGTCAAGGCCCGCGGCGAAGGCGGATCCGTCCGCCTTCAGGATGCGCAGCCACGTCAGATAATCCTCGCGCAGGTCGTCGCGCTCCATGGGAAAGGCGCGCGCAGTCTCAGCCGGGAGCAGGACAGAAGAACAGGTAACGACATTGTGCCTTAAAAGCGAGCGGTATGTGACCCGCTCCGGCACGCCGATGACCCGCCCTGTGGGCGCGCCGCCGTCGGAAATGAGCTGCCGGGCAGTAAAGGAAAATGCCGCTCCCGTGACGCGCAGGCTGTCCATCTGACGCGCGAGCTTATCCTGCTCCCACGCATCGTCCGCATCGAGAAAGGCAATATAGGCCCCCTGCGCCTGACGCACGCCGAGGTTCCTGGCGGCGCTGACACCGTTCTTCGCGCCGGCGTCGAATACGCGCAGGCGCGCGTCGCGTATCTGCGCAAGGGTGTGCACCGTCTCGTCCGTCGAGCCGTTGTCGACCACAACGACCTCGAGCTCAGGCCATGTCTGGGCCAGGGCGGAGCGCACCGCCGCCGCGATATAACGCCCGGCGTTATACGCCGGGATGACCACAGAAATCAGCGGGCCGTTCATCGCGCGCCCTCCCCTGAAACGCTCCGGCGCACAGCCTCTTCAAACGGCACAAAGCGCAGCTGTTCCGGCGCGGCGCGGTCCGCGCCCGGCGCGTAATAAAGATCGCCGAAGAGCTTTCGCAGCGGCGGCACAGCGCCCTGCATCAGCCGGATGGCAGGGTTCATGAGGCGCGTCGTGCGAAGTTCTCCCCCCTGCGCGGCGGCGATGAGACGCGCAAGGTCGGTTGTGGAATGCGGCGCTTCGTCCTGCGGGAGGAAGACGCCGTGCGCGCGCGTTTCGATCACGCGCGTGAGATAGTCGCAGAGATTGTCGATATAGATCATGCTGCGGCGGTTCTCCACCTCGGGGAAGCGCGGCAGCTTTTCCACCAGCGCGCACAGGCGCGGGAAGTTGCCCGGGCAGCCCGGTCCGTAGACCATCGGCGGGCGGACGATGGCGGCGTACCCGCCCCCCTGCACAAAGGCGAGAAGGCTCTTCTCCGCAAGGCGCTTGGACATGCCGTAGGGATCGCCCTTTTTCGGCGCGGGCGCGGTATCTGCTGTGATCGCGCCCGTATGCGGGCCGTAAACACTCATGGAGCTGAGATAGATAAACTGTTCCACGCCCGCACGGCGCGCTTCCTGCGCGGCCTCGACGGCGAGATGGCAGTTTCCCTCATAAAAAAGCGGCAGATCCGCCTTCGACGCGCGCCGGTGTGCGACGCCCGCGCAGCAGAGCACGGCGTCCGCCCCCGCGCGCACACGCGCGCGCCAGGCGTCGCCGCGCATCGAAGCAGGAATACAGGAAAGGCGCCCCTGCGCAAAGCGCAGGAAATTCCTGCCAATATAGCCGCTCGCGCCGAGCACAACGACGCGCATCATCGCTTGCGCGCGGAATCCTCCGCGCCCTCTCGGAAGCCATCGGCACGCGCGACGCGGGAAAACGTGCGCAGAAAAATCTTCACATCGCCTAAAAAGGTGACACGGCGTGCGTATACGCCGTCCAGGCGCGCCTTTTCCGCAACAGGCAGCTCATCGCGCCCGCTCACCTGCGCCAGACCTGTGAGGCCGGGGCGCAGATCGTTCGCGCCGCACGCGTCGCGCGCGGCGATGAGGTCATACTGGTTCCAGAGCGCGGGGCGCGGCCCCACGACCGCCATCTGCCCGGCCAGAATATTAAAAAGCTGCGGCAGCTCATCCAGACTCGTCCGGCGCAAAAAGCGCCCGACGGGCGTGATGAACGCGGCGGGGTCTTGCAGCAGGTGCGTGGGCATATCCTTGGGCGCGCTGGTATACATGGTGCGTAATTTGAGGATCATAAACTCCCGCTTCAAGCGCCCGACGCGCCGCTGCCGGAACAGCACGGGGCCCCTGGACGTGCACCCGACAAGGAGCGACAAAAGGAGCAGAACCGGTGAAAGCGCAGCGATCCCCAAAAGCGCCAGCGTAAAATCGATCGCGCGCTTCAGAATTCCTGCGTACATCGGCCTGCTCCTCCCTGTGTGACTGTGCGCCGCGCCCGGCGGTCTGCCCCCACGCGCTGCTCATCCTGTAACCGCGCCCCCGTGCGTGAAAATGCGCCTGTGCGTGGGCGTGCACCGCTTTTTCACGCACGAAATCTCTATGTAACCGGGGATTTACTCCCCGGTTACATACCCTGAGCCGCCGCAATCGGCGGCAACCTGCTCCCGTAAATCAAAACAGGCGCTCGCGCTTGTTTTGAAAGCTTTCAAAGCCGGATCACATTTTCCCCGGAAAGGCAGTTCCTGGTGTCATAAACGAGCTTTGACCGCAGCTTCTCTGCGTTTTCCCTGATGTGGTCGTGTCCGACCATGACGACGACGAGCTTCACGCCCGCCAAAAAGGCGTCAAAATCGTCGTACTGATTCTCCGCAAGGCCCATCTTCGCGTGCGGGTCGTAGACCTTCGCGCCGAAGGCGAGGTTCTCCCGCATGTGTTCGAGCATTTGCAGCGTCGGGCTCTCACGCGTATCGTCGACGTTCTCTTTATACGTAAGGCCGTAGAAGCCGACCTCGGACAGGCTGTTGATCCCATGCTCGCGCATGATCTCGCTCACGCGCGAGAGGATATATTTCGGCTGGCCGTCGTTGACACGCCGCGCGGAGGCGATGATATCGACGATATCCGGATAATCGCCCACGAGGAACCACGGGTCGACCGAGATGCAGTGTCCGCCGACGCCCGGCCCGGGATTCAGAATTTTCACACGCGGGTGCATATTCGCGATCCTGATGACCTCATAGACGTCGATGCCCTCGCGGTGGCAGATGCGCGCCAGCTCGTTGGCAAAGGCGATCTGAATATCGCGCGAGGTGTTCTCGATGACCTTGGTCATCTCCGCGACCTTGATATCCGTCACGACCATCTGCCCCTTGCAGAAGGAGGCGTACACGCGGCTCAAAATTTCGCCCGCCGCGGCGTCTTCCACGCCGATGGTGCGGTTATTATGCTCCAGCTCATAGACCATATTGCCCGGGATGATACGCTCTGGCACATGCGCGATGTGGATATCGCGCCCGCATGCAAGCCCCGCTCCCTCGACGATCGGGCGCACGACGCGGTCCATCGTGCCCGGCGAAATGGTCGACTCGACGGCGATGACCGCGCCTTTGGGCGCGACAGCGACGACGTCGCGCACGGCGCTCTCGACGTATTTCGGATCGATCTTTTTCGAGCGCGCGTCGTACGGCGTCGGAACGGCGACGATGTACACGTCGGCGGGTACGGCGGCGCTTTCAAAGCGCACGAGCGCTTCGCGCGCGCGGGCGAACAGCTCCGGCAGGCCCTTCTCCTCAAACGTAAGCGTTCCGCGGCGGAGCGATTCCACAAGCGCAGCGTTCTTATCCGTTCCCACGACGTCGAGCCCGCCCGCGGCGAGACTCAGCGCAGTGGGCAGGCCGATATACCCCAGCCCAATGACATTTACCTTCATTTTTCTACATCCTTTGCCCAAAGCCCTGCAGGGGCCGTTTTTCAGGAAAAATATTTTTTCTCATCGATCAGAGAAAATACTTTGCGGTACAAAAGCGCCTGATCCGTCTGCTGTTCGACGATCGGCTCAAGTTCGGAAAGCGCCGCGGTGAGAAGCGCTGCGTGCGGCGCGCGTGCGCGCATGATAAAAATCTTTTCATGTGCGGTTCGGTCGACCGACTCGCTGGAAAGGGAAAGCTCTTCAAACAGCTTCTCCCCCGGCCGCAGGCCGGTGATCTTGATCTTGATATCCCGCTCGGGTTCAAGGCCCGACATGCGGATGAGGTCGCACGCCAGGTCGTAGATGCGCACGGGCTTGCCCATGTCGAGCACGAAGATCTCCCCGCCGTGCGCGAGCGCACCGGCCGTCAGCACGAGCGAGACCGCCTCGGGGATGGTCATAAAGTAGCGCTTCATATCCGGATGCGTCACTGTGACGGGCCCGCCCGCCGCGATCTGCCGCTGGAAGGTGGGGATGACGCTGCCGTTCGAGCCAAGGACGTTGCCGAAGCGAACGGCGGCCATCTCGCACCCGCGGGCGTTCATCGCCTGCATGAGAAGCTCCGCCATGCGCTTGGAAGCGCCCATGATATTCGTCGGGTTGACAGCTTTGTCCGTCGAGATGAGGATACATTTTTTCGTATGGTGGGCGATGCAGCACTCCAGCACGTTCTTTGTGCCGAAGACGTTGTTCTTGATCGCCTCAAAGGGATTGAGCTCCATCATGGGAACGTGCTTGTGCGCCGCAGCGTGCAGCACGATGTCCGGCTTATACTGGGAGAAGACCACGTCCAGACGCGTGCGGTCACGCACCGAGCCGATGCACAGGTGAAAGCGCTCCTCGCCGCAGCGTTCCTTCAGCTCCTCCCCGATCTCAAAAAGGCCGTTTTCATGGAAATCAAATATCACAAGCTCCTTGCAGCCGTGTGAGAGCACCTGCCGGCAAATCTCCGAACCGATGGAGCCGGCGCCGCCCGTGACGAGCACGCATTTCCCCTCCAGAAACTCGAATACCTCGCGCATATCGGGGCGCACGCTGTCGCGAAAAAGGATCTCCTCCAGGGAGATCTCGCGCAGCGCGTGCCGGTCCCCGGCAAAAAAGCTCTCCATCTCCACAACGCTCTGAAAGACCTTGATGGGCAGCTTCGCCGCCTGGCACTTGTGGTACATGGCAAGGATTTCCTCCGACGTGGCGGAGGGAACGGCGATGATGATCTCGTCTGCCTTATGCTCGCGCGCGACGCGCGCCACGTCGCCGATCGTGCCGGCGACACGGATGCCGACGATCTGCATGCCCTGCTTGGCGGTGTCGTCATCGACTGCGGCAACGGGATAAATGCCGTCCTTGGCGTTGTCGCGCAGGCGCTTGATCAGCATGGCACCCGCCGCGCCCGCGCCGACGAAGACGACACGCTTGAGTTCCCCCTTCTGGAGGCCGCGCATGGCATGGT
>CAKTWY010000081.1 GCA_934630445.1 uncultured Eubacteriales bacterium | reverse complement strand
CCCCGGAGGGGGCACAGTCGCGACCGCCGCCGGAGGCGGAAAAAGGGAGCGGCTTTGCGGAGGAGAGAGGGAGCGGAAGGAAGCCCGTTAGGGCGACGCGCCGCGACCTTCTCGACGAGTGGGCAAGTCGCTGCGCTCGGGATGGCAGGAAAACGGAAACCGGGCAGGTGCGCTCGGGATCATGGCATAAGGGGAATTGCTTTCCGGTCAGGATCGATCGGCAGCCTTGCACCCCTGTGCAGCGCCATCCAGGGGTGAATGTGCGGAAGAACAATCCGCACCGAGCACTTCAGCTGCGATCAATCGGGCGGCATCCTGCGCCGAGCGGGCGCTGACATCGATCTTCACAGTGCGCATGCGCGCGTAATTTGGCAGGCGCGCAAGGCTGCGCTCCAGCACGTTCCGCGTGCGGACGCCGCGCGCCACGTCCTTTTGGATGCGCGCCGTGAGCGCCTCAGGAGAGCAGATGAGAGAATATTCAAACAGGCGCATCGGCGCGCGAAGGCGCGAGAGAATATCGTCGGCGATGCGCTCCTCATGCATGACCCAGCAGAAAACGACGTTTTGATAAACCGAGCAGGAGAGAAAGCTCTGCAGGAGATACGCGGCGTTGCTGACGACCATGCGGCGTGTTTCCTCCGTCACGACGAAGGGGTCCATATCCCAGCACCAGTCGCCGTCGAGAAAGGCGCAGTCCGGCAAAAGGCGCTTGAGCGCCTGGCCGGCGGCCGTTTTCCCAACCCCCATGGGTCCGCTCAAAAAGATCAGATTTTTCATCCCGTGCTACCTCGTGCCGGCGTCGGGCGTGTCTCCCTGCGCGCCGTCGGCGGGGGCGGTTTTCCACAGATGGATATATCCACATTCATTGAGCTCTTTCAAAGAGATGACGATAACGGGCATGAGGAACATGCCGAGAAAGCCGAAGATCTGAAAGCCGAAGTAGAGACACATGAGCGTGACGAGCGGATGCAGGCCGATCTGCGTGCCGACAATTTTCGGCTCGATAAAATTGCGCACGATGGTGACGACGGCATAGAGGATGATCAGGCCCAGCGCCATGCCGAACTCGCCGGAAAGGAGCATGACCGCAGCCCAGGGGATGAGGATGGTGCCGGTGCCGAGGATGGGCAGAATATCGATCAGAGATACGAGCGCTGCGAGCGCGCCGGCATAATCGAGGCGCAGAATGACGAAGCCGAGCGTAAGTTCGGCAAACGTGATGGTGAGAAGGATCCCCTGGGCGCGCAGCCAGCGGCCCAGCGTGCGCACGAGATGCTGCTTCGTATGGCGGAAGCCTTCATAGATCCTGGACGGGATCTGCCGGCGGATAAAGGCGGCGATAAGATCATAATCGCTTGAAATAAAATAAGTAGCCACAAGCGTCGCGATGATGGAAATCACCATATTCGGAACAGAGTTGGCTGCCCAGGAGATGCCGCTGTAGATGCTCTGATAGGAGGGGGCGGTGAATTTCGGCATGGAGGAAAAGCTTGCAAGGCCCTCACGGATAAACTGCTCCATATTGTCCGGCAGCGAGACGAGAAAATCGTCAAAAAACGCTGTTACGACAGCGAGCCGTTCCGGAAGAGAGGCGATGAGCGCGGGAATCTCCTGCGAAAGGCCGCGCAGCTCGTAGACGAGCCGCAGAACAAGAAAATACACGCCCGTACCGAGAATGAGAATGGCGAATGCCGTGCACAGCGCGCAGGAAAGCCGCCGGGGAAGCCGGCATTTCACGGACAGGAAGCGCACGGCGGGCTCGATCAGCCGCGAGACGAGATATGCGATGATAAAGGGTACGAACCATTTGAGCAGATACCGGATAAAAAGATATCCTCCCGCGAGGGCCAGCAGCGTGTACAAAAGAGTGAGCAGAAACTTGAGATGACGGTTTTTTGGCCAATCCATGATGATCCTTCCTTTTGTCCGCGCGCAGCGCCGCGGCGCGGAACGGTTTTGTCACGGGATTTTCAGTGCATATCCGCCTGTTGGCGGGGCGCCGGTGCAAGAAACGACAAGATTTTATCCTGCGGATGCCGGAAATTTATAGGAAAAGCGCTTGCGCGCAGAGCGCACTTTATGATACTATACTCATGCTGAGCACAAATGTATTTCATATGAGGACGCGCGCGGCGAAGACGGCGCGGGAAAGGCGGCAGAGCGCGATGCAGGACAAACAAAAATATTATATCGTGGAACGCTCAAAGCTCCCGGAAGTGTTCGTGAAGGTCGTGGAGGCAAAGCGCCTTTTGCAGTCGGGCAAGGCGAAGACCGTGAACGACGCAGTCGAGCGTGTTGGGCTGAGCCGCAGCGCATTTTATAAGTATCGCGACAGTGTCAATCCGTTTTACGAGCTGGCGACGGACCGCATCATCACCTTTACCATCTCCCTGGACGACGAGCCGGGCGTGCTGTCGGGCATTCTCAACCAGTTCGCGCGGTGCGGGGCGAATGTGCTGACCATCAACCAGAACATCCCCCTCAACGGGCAGGCGATCGTGACCATTTCCGCGCGTATGGGGGAGAGCAGAGCGCGGCTTGAAACGCTGATAAGAAAGATCAGAACGCTCGAGGGCGTGATCAAATTTGACATACTGGCCAGTGAACAGGAGGGCAACCAGACCAATGGTTAAAATTGCGATTTTGGGCTTCGGCACGGTGGGATCGGGCGTGGCCGAAGTCATCATGAAAAATGCGAACACGATCGCCGCGAACGCGGCGGACAAGATCGAAGTGAAGTATATCCTCGATCTGCGCGAATTCCCCGACAGCCCGTTTGCGGACCGGGTGATCCACGACTTTTCCGTGATCGAGAACGATCCGGAGGTGCAGGTCGTCGTCGAGACGATGGGCGGGCTCAAGCCCGCGTACGATTTCACGCGGCGCTGCCTGATGCGCGGCAAGCATGTCGTCACCTCAAACAAGGAGATGGTCGCGCAGTATGGGGCGGAGCTGCTTGCGCTCGCGCACGAAAAAAACCTGAATTATCTGTTCGAAGCGTCCGTGGGCGGGGGCATCCCCATTATCCGGCCGCTGTCGCAGTGCCTGGCGGCGAACGAGCTTGTCGAGATCTGCGGCATCCTGAACGGTACTACTAATTATATACTTACGCGTATGATAAAGTCAAAGCTGTCTTTTGATCAGGCGCTCAGTGAGGCGCAGGAGAAGGGGTATGCCGAGCGCGACCCGTCGGCGGATGTCGATGGACATGACGCTTGCAGGAAGATATGCATCCTCTCTTCACTCGCGTTCGGCAGGCACATCTATCCCAGCCAGGTCGAGACGCGCGGGATCCGCGATGTGACGCTCTCAGACGTCGCTTATGCGCGCTCAGGCGGGATGGTGCTCAAGCTCCTCGGCCGTTCGCGCAAGCTTTCCGATGGGAAAGTCGGCATTTTTGTAAGCCCGCATCTGGTGGACACGGAGTGCCCATTGGCGAGCGTGGAGGATGTGTTCAACGGCATCATGGTGCGCGGCAACGCCATCGGGGATGTGATGTTCTATGGCCGCGGCGCGGGAAAGCTTCCGACGGCGAGTGCGGTCGTGGCGGACGTCATCGACGCGGCGAAGCATTTTAAAGCGCGCAAATACCTCGACTGGCGCGAGGGCGGCGACGATGTGGTCGGGCAGTACAGGGAGCTTGTGACGAAGCTTTATCTGCGCGCGGAAGGCGGCGAAGCGCTGCGCGCCAGGGCGCAGGCGCTTTTCCCGGGCCTTACGATGCTTTCGGGCGAAGGGGATGCGCGCGGCGAGTTTGCGTTCGTCACGGCACAGATGGACTGGAAGGCGCTGGATGAGGCGGCGAAGACCTTTGCGCAGGAGGCGCATGTGCTGATGGAGATGCCTGTCCTTGCGTAGAAAATCAAAGCGGCTGAAGCGCTTCGATTTCTTACAGGATGGGTAAAATAAGGGGAGAAAACAGTTGATAAAAGTAAAAGTGCCCGCGACAAGCGCGAACATGGGCTCGGGCTTTGACAGCATCGGCATTGCGCTGACGCTTGCCAACGAGATCGGTATGGAGGAAAGCGACCGTCTCGAGATCAAAAGTCTGAACGGAGACGATATTCCCACTGATGAGAGCAACCTCATCTACCAGTGTGCCAAAAAAGTATATGATATATGCGGAAAGACCCTGAAGGGAATGAAGATCGTAGAGCGCTGCAATATCCCACAGACCAGGGGGCTCGGTTCCTCCTCCGCCTGCACGGTGGCGGGGCTTCTCGGCGCGAACGAGCTGCTGGGCAAGCCGATGAGCGAGCAGAACATCATCGACCTTGCCGCATCGATCGAGGGGCACCCGGACAATTCCACGCCGGCGATCCTGGGCGGCTTTGTGGTCGCGCTGCAGGAATACGGCAAGGTGTGGCATGTGCGTGTGCCGATCTATGGCAGGCTCGACTTTGTGGCGTTTATCCCGAACTTCGAGCTGAAAACGTCGACTGCGCGCGCGGCGCTGCCGAAGACGATCGCGCATCACGACGCGGTCTTCAATCTCTCCCGCGCGGCGCTCCTTGCCGGGTCGCTGGTAACGGGCGACCTTCAGAATATTGGTGTGGCGGTGGGGGATAAGCTCCATCAGCCGTACCGCTATGAGCTGATCCCGAACGGGCGGGAGATTGCAGAGGCAGCGCGCGGGATCGGCGCGCTCGGCGCGTATCTCTCCGGCGCGGGCCCGACCATTATCGCCATCGTGGACGCGGCCGACAAAACGTATTTAAGCCGTGCGCAGATGTACTGCGAGGCAAATTACCCGGATTGGAGGCCCGTCCTTCTGCGCTGCGACGAGTGCGGCGCGATGGTGACCCAGTGGGATGAAGCTTCAGACTGACAGGAAGGAACGTAGATTATGAGCCTTATCGTGCAAAAATTCGGCGGCAGTTCCGTCGCCGATACCGAGCGGATCGTAAATGTCGCGTCCATCATTGCCGACACCTACCGGGCGGGGAATGAAGCGGTCGTGGTGCTGTCCGCGCAGGGAGACACGACGGATGATCTGATCGAGAAGGCCGCGCAGATTAACGACGCGCCCTCGCGCAGGGAAATGGATATGCTGCTGGCAACGGGCGAGCAGATATCGATCTCGCTGATGGCCATGGCCCTGCAGAAGATGGGCCTGCCCGTGATCTCGCTGACCGGATGGCAGGTCGGAATGGAGACGGACTCCAACTACTCCGACGCGCGTATCAAGAACGTAAAGGGCGGGCGCATCCGCGAGGAGCTGGACAAGAACAAAATCGTTATTGTGGCCGGCTTTCAGGGCATCAACAAGTACGAGGATATCACCACGCTCGGGCGCGGCGGGTCGGACACGACGGCCGTCGCGCTGGCGGCGAGCTTAAAGGCGGATCTGTGCCAGATCTATACCGACGTGGACGGCGTCTACACCGCCGACCCGCGCATCGTGCCCGGGGCGGTCAAGCTGGATGAGATCACCTATGACGAAATGCTCGAGCTCGCGTCGCTGGGGGCGAATGTGCTCCACAACCGCTCGGTCGAAATGGCCAAGCGCTACAATGTCAACCTTGAGGTCGTATCGAGTTTTACCAGACGGCCGGGAACAAAAGTCAGGGAGGGGTCCAGCGTGGAAAAAATGCAGGTCAGCGGCGTGGCGCGCGACTTGAACGTCGCGATGATCGCGCTCATCGGGCTCGACGATATGCCGGGCGTTGCCTTTAAGATTTTTTCGGTTCTGGCGCAGCGCAAGATAAACGTCGACATCATCCTCCAGTCCATAGGCAGAAGTGGCACGAAGGATATCAGCTTCACCATCGCCAAGTCGAACCTGCCTGCCGCGGTGGAGATTTTGAACGAAAATCAGCAGCGGCTTGGCTTCCGCGAGCTGCATGTAAACGACCAGCTTGTGAAGGTGTCCATCGTCGGCGCGGGGATGATCAACAATCCCGGCGTTGCGGCGGGGATGTTTGAGGCGCTGGCGAATTCCGGCATCAATATCCAGATGATCTCCACGAGCGAGATCAAAGTCTCGGTGCTGCTCGATATCAAGGAGGCGGACCGCGCAGTCGTGGCGATCCATGAAAAGTTTTTCAGCTGAAAGATGGCGACACACAGCTTTGGTATCATGCAGGAGGACCCGGCGCACGGAGAGCGGTATGACAGCTATGAGCCGGAAAAGTACCACTGTATCATGATGGATGACGGCCTTGTGGAAGACATAGACCGCGCGTGGAATGAGCTGGATTTTTACTGGCATACGCGCAGCGTACCCGGAAAAGGGCTGGCATACTGCGGCGTAACGCTGATCCCGCCGGAGATGCTGGACGCCTGTATTGCCGGGATTGAGCGGATGGAAGACGCAGCGCCTTTGAAGCAGCTGCTGCTGCGGGCAAAAGCGGAGCACCGGTTTGTCATACATTATGGGGTATAATAAATCCAAAACAAGCGCTCACGCTTGTTTTGGGTGCAGGAGCTGGTTGCCGCCGATTGCGGCGGCTCAGGGTATGCGACCGGGAAATGAATTCCCGGGCACATATGGATTCAGTGCCTGCGGGCACAGGTTTTTTGTGGTATAATAATCTCAAAACGAACGCAAGCGTTCGTTTTGGTTTACGGGAACCGGTTGCCGCCGGTTGCGGCGGCTCAAAGTATGTGACCGGAAAGTGAATTCCCAGTCACATGATGGATTCAGTGCCTGCGGGCACAGGTTTTCAAACATAAAACATGCTTAAAATGATACATTGAAAGAGGATGTGTAAAAATGCGCAGCGATACAAAACATATACTGGTGCTTTTGCCGGTAAAGGACGAAGAGCGCCCACTTTTTGAAAGCGGCGCGGAAGGGCTCGAATTTACCTATTCCACCGCCGCGGCCGCGACGGCTGATGAGGTGCGCCGCGCCGATGTCATTCTCGGCAACCCGCCTATGGCGCTTTTGAAAGACGCGCCGCGGCTGAAGCTCCTTCACCTGAACAGCGCGGGCATCGGCGGCTACGGCGCGCCCGGCGCGCTGAACCCTGAAACGGTTCTCTGCAACGCCGCCGGAGCGTACGGTGTTGCGCTCTCCGAGCATATGCTCGGCCTTGCTCTCGCGCTGAGCAAAAAGCTGCACCGCTATCGTGACGCGCAGAGCACAGGCAGCTGGAACGACCTCGGCCCTGTCGGCGGCATATACGGCTCAACCACGCTCGTGGTGGGCTTTGGCGACATCGGACGCGAGTTTGCCAAGCGCATGCACGCCCTCGGCAGCCGCGTGCTCGCCATAAAGCGCACAGCAGGGCAGGCGCCGGACTACGCCGAATCGCTCTCAACGCTCGACCGGCTCGACGAGCTGCTTCCGGAAGCGGACTTCGTGTTTTTGAGCCTTCCCGAAACGCCGAAAACACGCGGCCTTTTCGACCGCGCACGCCTGGCGCGGATGAAGCGGGGCGCTATTCTTTTGAATGTCGGGCGCGGAAGCGCCGTCGATTCCGACGCGCTGTGCGCGCTTTTGAATGACGGCTATCTGGCCGGCGCCGGCCTTGATGTGACGGAGCCGGAGCCGCTGCCCGCCTCGCACCCGCTTTGGAAATGCGAAAACGCGTTGATCACGCCGCACGTCTCCGGCGGATTTCATATGGAAGAAACGCGACGGCGCATCGTGCGCAACGCCGCCGCAAACCTGCATGCGTTCCTGGAGGAGCGGTCGCTCTCCCACGTCGTGGACTTAAAGGAAGGATATTAACTGCCTATGGCCATCAGCAAAATGATGCGCGCGGCGCTCAAGGCGCTCTCCTATCCTGATCTTGATCTCACCAAAAATTACGAGCTGCAGCGCAAGCTCGTCAACGTCAAAAAATACAACCCCGCTCTGCTCCTTTACAAAATGTGGGATCACACCGTGCGTTTTGAAGACCACGATATCCCCGTGCGCATCTTTACGCCGCCGGAGGAGGAAGGGCGCAGGCTCCTCCTCTTTTTCCACGGCGGCGGCTGGGTGACGGGCAATATCGACAGCTATTCGCGCGTGTGCGCCGACATGGCGCGCGAGACGGGGCGCACGGTCGTCTCCGTCGACTACCGTCTCGCGCCGGAGCACCGCTTCCCCGCCGCGCCGGAAGACTGTTACCGCGTCGCGCGCGAGATCTTCCTCGATTCCTCCCTGTTTTGCGACATTCCCACGGAGGACATCGCCCTCATCGGCGACAGCGCAGGGGCGAACCTTGCCGCGGTCGTTTCACTGATGGCGCGCGACCGGGGAGAATTCCTCCCTTCCAGGCAGATTCTCCTGTATCCCGCGACTTATTTTGACCACGATCCGGCGAGCTCTCCGTTTGATTCGGTGCGGGAAAACGGAACGGACTATCTGCTTACGTCCAAGCATATCTGCGAATACATGGCCCTTTACCGCTCCTGCGAGGCGGATCTGTCCAGCCCCTATTTTGCGCCGCTGCTGGCGGGCGACTTTTCCCGCCAGCCGGACACGCTGGTCATAACGGCCGAGTACGATCCCCTGCGCGACGAAGGGGAGGCCTACGCGCAAAAACTCGCGCAGGCCGGGAACCGCGTCGTCCTGCGCCGCATTCCCGACGCGCTGCACGGCTTTTTCTCGCTACCGGTGCAGTTCTCACAGGTGCGCGATTGCTACGCCCTGATCAATGCTTTCTTAATGGAGGGAGAACCCAGTGAGCAGGCCGACGCCTCCGGAGTGGAAACGCCTCGATAACGCGGCGAAGATCTTTCCCCCCACAAGCGGCAAGCGCGACACAAAGGTCTTCCGTTTTGCCTGCGAGCTGAATGAAGCGGTCGATCCTGCCGTACTGCAGGAAGCGCTCGACCGTACGCTCGCATCTTTTCCGCTGTTCCGCTCGATCTTAAAAAAAGGCCTTTTCTGGTATTATCTCGAGCGGTGCGACACCCGCGCGTGCGTGCAGCCCGAGCATACGCCGCCGTGCAGCACGCTCTACGACAAGAATACGAAAAACCTTCTCTTCGAGGTCAGCTACTTTGACCGGCGCATCAACTTTGAGGTGTATCACGCGCTGACGGACGGAACGGGCGCGCTGCAGTTCCTGCGCATGCTCGTATACTATTATCTCATCCTGCGGCACGCGCCCGACTTCCCGGACGGCCCGCCGCCCCCGCCGGTCGCCGCATCCTATTCGCAGCAGGCGGACGACAGCTTTCAAAAGTACTACACATCGGACAAGCCGCCGCGCGAAAAGAAGCGCACGGCCTACCGCCTGCACGGGATGAAGCTGCCCGAATACCGCATCCGCGTGATCGAAGGCGCGGTGTCCGCAAAAAAAATACTCGCGCTCGCGCATGAATATGATACGACGCTCACCGTGCTGCTCACGTCGCTCCTGATCTGGTCCGTCGGACAGGACATGGCCATGCATGAAAAGCGCCGCCCGGTCGTTATAACGGTGCCCGTGAACCTGCGCAATTATTTTTCTTCCGAGACCGCGCGCAACTTTTTCAGCATCATCGAGGTCGGCTATGATTTTTCCAAAGGGAGCGGCGAACTGCCCGACATCATCCGCTGCATCGCTTCCCTTTTTTCCCGTTCGCTCACGGAGGAGGCGCTGCGCGCCAGGCTCAACATGCTCACGTCCATCGAGCGCAATGTGTTCGCCCGCATCGTGCCCCTCGCGATGAAGGACGTCGTCATGCGACTTGCCAACGACATCGCCGCGGCCAAAAGCACGTGTGCCGTCTCGAACGTCGGGCGCATCGCCATGCCCGACGCGCTCGCGCCTTACATCAGCCGCTTTTCCGTCTTCGTCAGCACCGCCAAAACACAGCTGTGCCTGTGCTCGTTCGGCGACGCGCTCACCCTGAGCTTTTCCTCCTGCTTCCAGAACGCGGAGGTTGAAAAGCACTTTTTCAGAAAACTCGCGTCACTCGGCGTTGACGTCACCCTATCGTCCAATCGTCCAGACGCATAAAACACGCTTTTTCGTTTCCGGAGGTGATCCATATGAAATTCTGCGCAAACTGCGGCGTGCATGTGACAGGGCAGGGCAAGCTGTGCCCGCTCTGTCAGACGCCGCTCACGGGCGAAGCCGGCGACAGCCGCGAGACGTTCCCCACGATCCCGACGATGTTCCGGAGATACCATTTTTTCTTCCGCCTGCTCATCTTCTGTTCCGTGGCTGCGGCAGTGGTATCGGTCATCCTGAACCTCGCGCTGCGCAGCGAGGTCTGGTGGTCGCTCTTTGTCCTCGGCGGGATCGGCTGCTTCTGGCTCGGCACTGCCATCGCCGTCTCCAAGCGGCGCAATATCCCTAAAAATATTTTATATCAGGTTGTTTTCCTATCCGTATGCGCGGTGCTGTGGGACGTTTCAACGCACTGGCACAAGTGGTCGATCAATTATGTCATCCCCATTGCGTGCACGCTCGCGATGCTGTCGCTGGGCACGATCGCAAAGGTCATGCGCCTGCCGGAGCGCGACTATATCGTCTATCTTCTCATCGACTGTTTTTTCGGCATCGTACCGCTGGTATTTTACCTGCTTGGGATGCTGGATGTGGCGCTCCCGTCGCTCATCTGCGTGGGCGTGAGCATCCTGTCTCTCACAGCCCTGATCGTCTTTGAAGGCGAGCACATGAAAAACGAATTGAACCGCAGGCTGCACCTGTGACTGCCTGCCCTGCTTGAAAGGACGTTTCATGAATCGTACGCTTTATTTCGGCGGTTCCATTCTCACCATGACGGACAGTCCTGCGCCGGAGGCCGTGCTCACCGAGGACGGCGTGATCTGCCAGGTTGGCACATTCGATGCACTCAGCGCCGCCGCGCCTGACGCGCGGCGCTTCGACCTTCGCGGCCACGCGCTGCTGCCGTCGTTTATCGACGCGCACAGCCACCTGACCTCGTATGCCAACACCCTGGGTCTGGCCACGCTTGACGGGGTCAAGGATTTTGACGAGATCCGCACGCGCCTGACGCGTTATCTTGCAGACAATCCGCCCGCGCCCGGCGGCTGGGTCACGGGGTTCGGCTATGACAACAATCTGCTCCCGGAAGGACGCCACCCCGACCGTTCGCTTCTCGACTCGGTGAGCGGGCACATCCCTATCC
>CAKTWY010000080.1 GCA_934630445.1 uncultured Eubacteriales bacterium | reverse complement strand
ATCGGCGCCTTTCTCCTGTACGGAGAAGAGGCTGATGTCCGAACGGGGAATGCCCGCCTCGCTCATTGCCTTCATAAAACCGTCAACGCGGTGGGTTTCAGAGGTGAATTCTGTAATTCGATGGAATACCAGGCCGATGCGCCGGTGGCCGAGCTCTACAAGCCTGCGGCCGAGCTGGTAGCCGCCGTCGATATTATCGGAAACGACGTAGCTGCCCGGTACGTTAAAGGGAAATTTGTCAACATACACGATGGGATAGCGCGCCTGAAACAGATCGTAAAACAAGTCGACATTCCGGTTGCTGCGCGCCAGATAGAGAATGATCCCTTTTGCCTTTTCCCGCATTTCGCGAACGAGTTGCAGCTCTAGCTCCGGGTCGTCGTTGGAGCTGCTGACGGACAGGAGATATCCGCTTTGCTTGATTTTGCTCTCGATGCTGTGAATAAGTTCGATTTCGCGCCCTTGAGGCGAGCAGGAAGTGATCAGAGAAATAAACTCAACTCCACTACCGGCGCGAAGCCCTTCTTCGCGCGAGGCGACAAATGTGCCGCCCCCCTGGATACGGTAGACATATCCATCCGCGGTGAGCATGTTCATAGCCTTGATCACCGTGATGCGGCTGACGTCAAAAGCGGATACGAGTTCGCTCTCAGTTGGCAACTTGTCATCCTTTGTCAGAACGCCGTTTAAGATCAACGTTTTGAAATGGTTATAAATTTTCATATATTTCAGGGTATTGCGGATTTCGGTGTTCATTTAATCATTCCTTATAACAGAAATTGGAACTATGTATATTATAGGAAAGGAAATTGGTAATGTCAATAAAAACATAGCAAATAGTATTGGATGCAAAATAGATATAACAATTATAAAAAATGGACACTAAAACAAAAAAATGTGTGGAATAAGCAAGGTTGATAGGTTCAATATGGAGGGGATAAAAAAGAAATATTAAATGCGATAGTTGTTTAAAAACACCATAAAAATAAAGGAAAATGAAAAATAATTAGATTAATTTCTGAAACAGTATTTACATATCAATATAAATATGATATTATCTATTACAGCAAAACGACAGTATCTTTTTGAAGTGTAACGAGAATGACATTGACTCGCCTTATATATACGGCAGAGAAAATTGCAAAGAAAAGACGGTCGTTGGTATGTTCATTTATGATTACCCGGTCTATGATCTGGATGTTCTTTGGCGCTGCAACCTGCATATTCACACAGCGTTTTCAAGGTGTGCAAAACCTGAGATGACGGTTGTGAACATCTTGCGAACGGCGTATGAAGCAGGCCTTTCGACGATTGCGCTGACAGATCATTTCAATTATGCGGATTATCCTGCAATTTCCAATATTTCCGTTCTCCGGGAACAGGTGCGGCACCATAACCCCGGCATTCGCGTGCTTTACGGGGCAGAACTTTCCGCATGCGGGCAGGGCGTTTTTCTGGATTCTCCCGCCGTCAATCGCGCGCTTGACTACAGGCTATATTCCTGTAACCATTATCATCTGGATTTTTGGGAACATCCCGCATTGCGTACGCCGCGCGGATATGCACTGCACGCGTTAAACGTTCTCGACGCGTTGATCGATTCTGGGCGGGCCGACTGCATCGCGCATCCGTTTATCGGCCGTTTTGTGCGCTGTTTTGAGGATCGAACGCTTGTCACACAGGCGATTACGGATGCAGAGCTGGGAGATATCCTTTCGTATGGTACGAGCCACGGGGTGGCATGGGAAGTTAACCTCGGCGCTATGCTTGCAGACCCGGCATTCGCGCGCCGGTATTGGAATTTGGGCCGCGAGACGGGCGCTTTTTTTCATTTTGGAAGCGACGCACACCGTCTTTGTGAAATCGCGCCAATGGATGGGATAGAAAAACTCAAACGTCTTTTGGCATAGGCAAAAACAGCAGCCGGAAACCTATAGCCGGCTATTTCGAGGAGAAGAGGGAAGAACTCTATGCAGATTCTGCGAGGATTGTATCAGGTGGGTGGAAGTTTGAACGGCATTACCTGGACAGGGGTCGATGCAAGCTATCAGGACAGCAACGTATATGTTTTGGACACGGGAGAAGAACTTTTGCTTTTTGACTGCGGATGCGGGGATACGTTGGAGCAGATTTTTCAAAACATGCGCTACTGGGGGTTGGATCCGGCGCGGATCGGCGCGTGTTTGTTAACGCATCCGCACCTGGACCATGCAGGCGCGGCGCATATTCTGGCCCGGCGCGGTGTGCAGTTGTATGCGCATGAGGAGACGGCGGATGCGATAGGGTGTGCCGACGAACGATGCTGTGGCTATCTCTATCATAAAACGTTCATACCCTGTACAGTATCCCATCGCCTCAAGGACGGTGATATCGTGAAATGCGGAAGTGTCGAGGTGCGCGCAGAGAATTATCCCGGCCATACGGCTGGGTGCACAGCCTATATTTTAGAGCATGAGGGCAAAACGCTTGTTTTCAGCGGAGATATCATCGGCACGCTGCTCGACGGCCATTTCGGGTGGAGCGGTTCAATTGATTTTGATAAAAAGAAATATCTCGAGTCACTCAAACGCTTTGCACGGTTTGACTCGGATATGATGCTTCCCGGGCACGGCATGATCTATTTCCATGAACCGAGGCGCCGCGTTGAGCAGGCACTCAACGAAGCACTTGTTCAGTGGAGATAGAAATTGCAAAATTTTCAGGCGAAAAGGGGGGAGTGCATCGGCAAAACCGGTATGGTGAAAAAATTTCATTCAAGATGCCGGAGATGCCTGCGCCTGCATGTATTTTGTAAGCGAGTGAGAAATCGAAGCCTGTACAGATACATAACGAAAGGAATGAACACAGAATGAAAACGAAGACATTGTCGCGCATTTTCGCCAGCGGATTGATTCTTGCATTGATGAGCGGATGCTCCGCTCCGGCTGCGACACCGCCTGCTTCAAGCGGCAGCGAGACGACTCCTCCGGCGACGGAGACGCCAATAGAAGAAGAGGGTTACTCACTGCCAATTGTTAAGGAACCGATCACCCTGAAGTTCATGACGCGCGAATCTGAGTATCCGGGAACCTCATTCAACACAACAACGCCGTTGATCTGGCAGGAATTTGAGAAGAATACCGGTATCCACATTGAGTTTGAGGCGATGCCGACTGCAGAACTTACCGAAGCAGTGCAGCTGCGTCTGGCAGCAAAATCGGATGTTCCGGACATGATCCAGATTCCTGGTGCACAGGATGGCTCTTATCTGTCGCGCTACCTGAACGACGGTGTTATCGTGCCGCTTAACGACTACATCGATCAATATGGAACCAATATCAAAAAGATTTTTGAAGCCTATCCGGACTACGAAAAAAGTTTGACGCTGCCTGACGGCAGTATCGCGGGCTTCGGCAATGTTCGTGCTTCACAGTACGGTTTTCGTTGTCAGATGATCCGCCAGGACTGGCTGGATAAGCTGGGATTGCCGATGCCGACAACACCGGAGGAGTTGCTGGAAACGGCGCTCGCCTTTGCGGAAAACGACATGAACGGCAACGGTCAGGCGGATGAGATCGGCATGAGCGGCTATGGAACGCAGTGGAAAGAAATCGGCCATGCATGGGGGCTGCACTTTGTAACCGGAGACGGATGGGATGTCGAGGACGGGAAGATTGTGTTTGAATCCATCACGCCCGCGTATCAGGATTTCCTGCGCTTTCTGAAAAAATGCGTCGACAGCGGCGCTTTCCCGGCGGATTGGCAGTCCTGCGATAAAGAGACGCATCTCGCGCGCGTATCAAATTCACAGGTAGGGCTTTTCGTACGTTCGCCGGCGCTTGATGCACTTAATTATCTGGACCCCTCGCAGAGCATGAAGCAGGCAATTCCTGAGGCGGACTGGCGTGTTGTTCCTGCGCTTGATGGTCCTTATGGAAAAGGGATTTTTGTTAAAGAGCCTATCGCACAGCTCAGCCGCACCGTCGTTGTAACGAGCGCAAACAAATACCCTGCTGAAACTGTAAAATGGCTTGACTATGTCATATTCAGTGAAGAGGGCGTGCGTTATAATCAGTACGGCGTGGAAGGGTTGAATTATAAGATAGAGGACGGAAAAGTCATCAAAACCCCTTCCGAATGGGATGACAATAAGCCCCAGGCGGATGGTTCCTGGCTTGGAATCGGCGACTATATGCCGTCGGTATACACGAACGAAAGCGATGAAGCGGTCTTTGCACATCTGAATCTTGGAGAGGATAACCCGGCGCTGCTTTCCATTCAGGCCTGCTGGCCGACGGTGGAAGAGCCGTTTGTGCCACCGATTCCGACGGTTGAGGACGGCAAGCGCGTTTCCGCGCTTATGGCGGATATCAAAACATATGTCGATGAGATGTTCTATAAGTTCCTTACTGGTGAGGCGGACATCGACAAGGATTTTGACAAGTATGTCGAGCAGCTTGAATCGATCGGCCTGAACGAGGTCATAGGGATCTATCAGTCTGCGTACGATGCGAGAGAGACAAAGTAAGCAGATCTCTCAAGGCAGGCGAACGGTATCGGGCATGGTTTGCAGGCGCTGCATGGGGGAGAACTCCTCCGACGCGGACCTGCAAACCATGCCTGCCGAACGGAGCCGGCGACGAAATGTTATGATTGCCGGGCCTGAAGAAAACACGCATGGATGGCTGGCGGTCTGTAAGCCGCGCGCGTGTGGGAACGGGATTTGCACGCTTGGAATAACTCCCCCCCGGCGCTGTCGTGCGTTCAACCTAAGGATGGAAGGTGTTGACTATACAATGGTAACAGCTGGGCGAGGAAACGCGCTGACCACACTCAGCCGCAAAAGTAAATTTATCCGCAATTTTAAAAATGAAGCGTTTCTTCATCTGCTCGTACTGCCGGCAATCCTCTATTTTGTGATTTTTTGCTATGTGCCGATGTATGGCGTACTCATTGCGTTTAAGGACTTTTCCTTTGGCAAAGGCATTTGGGGAAGTCCATGGGTCGGATTTGAACATTTTAAGATGTTCTTTCAGTCGATGTATTTTCCGCGGCTGATTAAGAACACGCTGCTTTTGAGCGTCTACAATATCCTCTGGTCAATGCCGGTTCCGATCCTGTTCGCCGTGTTGCTGACCGAAGTACGCAACCGCCGCTTTAAGCGTACGGTGCAGACCATCACCTATTTTCCGCATTTTATCTCCACGGTCGTAGTGGTGGGCATGATGGTGACATTTCTTTCTCCGGTGGACGGCATTGTAAACATCGCTTTACAGAATCTGGGCTTCGAACCGATCAGCTTCATGCAGGATTCCAAGTGGTTCCGCACGCTATATATTGCCTCCGGCATCTGGCAGAATTTCGGCTGGGATTCAGTGCTGTATCTGGCGGCGCTTACAAGCATCCCGAGCGAGCAGTACGAGTCAGCCATGGTGGATGGTGCCAATCGCCTGCAGCGAATTCTGCACATCAGCCTGCCGGGTATCATGCCTACGTTCATCATCCTGTTTATCATGAATGTAGGGAAGATGATGAGCGTCGGTTCCTCAAAAATTATCCTGATGTACTCGCCGGGTATCTACGACGTAGCCGACGTGATTTCGACCTACGTCTACCGCAAATCGATTGTCGGCGGGGAGATGAGCTTTGGCACAGCAGTAGACCTGTTCAATATGCTGATCAATTTTATCCTCGTATTCGGCGCAAACAAAATCAGCAGACGCGTTTCTGAGGTGTCATTGTGGTAAGGGGGCGAAAAAGGTGAGAATCAAACGCAGCATCGGAGATAAGGTATTCGACTGGTGCAATACGATTCTGCTGTTGGGCCTGACGTTTATTACGTTGTATCCGCTGGTATTTGTTCTGAGCTCTTCGCTGAGCGGTCTGGATTCCATTGTGAAAAAGGAGATCTGGCTGTTTCCGAAGGACATCAATTTTGACTCCTACCTGATGGTACTGCGGGATAAAGGCCTTGGTACGGCATACATAAATTCGATCGTGTACACGGTGGCAGGCACGCTTGTAAACGTGCTGCTTACCACAGCTGCGGCGTATCCGCTCTCACGAAAGGGCTACTCCATACGCGGACCGCTGATGCTTTTTATCGCCGTGACAATGTATTTCAGCGGCGGTCTCGTGCCGCAGTTCGTGCTGATCAATAATCTCGGCCTTTACAATACGCGCTGGGTCATAGTGCTCCTCGGCGCGGTAAATGTCACACAGCTGGTCATTGCACGCGTCTTTTTTCAAACCACGATTCCGGATGCACTATCGGAAGCTGCGCGCATCGACGGGGCAAACGATGTGGTCGTCTTTTTCAAAATTGTTCTGCCCCTCTCAAAGTCTATCATCGCTGTGCTGACCCTGCAGTATGCGGTCGCGCACTGGAACGACTTCTTCCAGCCTCTGATCTATCTGAGCGACACCAAGCTGCAGCCACTTGCGCTTTATATGAGAAGGCTGCTCATCTCCGGTACGCTTGCCGCCGGGCAGGATCAGTCCGCAGTCGCGTTTTTTGATGAGTTTAAGCAGCTGGCAGTTTCGCAGCAGTTCAAATATGCGACAATCGTCATCACCATTCTTCCGATTCTCTGCATTTACCCGTTTTTGCAGCGGTATTTTGTCAACGGCGTGATGATCGGGGCTGTGAAGGAATAGGACGGAGGGAAACGGCATGCAGGCGAGCGGAAATCAGCATGCGCAGCGGATGAAAAGACCCAATATTCTGCAGATCATATGGCATGATCTTGGCGCACATCTGTCGTGCTATGGGGCGGGAAGCGTGTGCTCACCCTGCATCGACCGCATGGCGGATGAGGGCGTCCTCTTTGAACGCCATTTTTCGACTGGCAGTGTCTGCGTGCCGAGCCGTTGCAGCATTCTCACAGGACGCTATCCGCACGCACACCGGCTTTGGTGCTGTGACGCGGATCAGACCGCTTTTCCCGCGCTGCTCAGACAGGCGGGATATGAGACTTATCGGGCGGGTTTTCGCGAAGAAGGAGAGTTTTATCCGCGCACAGAAAATTTTGACCGCGGGCAGTATGCGCGTGACGTCATCGGCTATTCGAACTCCTTCGAGCGCAGCGACGACTCCGACGTCATCGCCGATCAGGTGCTGCGCTTTCTGGATGGGTATGCGGGGGATGCGCCGTATTATTTCTGCGCGGCGTTTTCCGACGTGCATCGCCCGAACGAGGCTCCGGTTACGGAAGAGGAGATCGAGCGCACGCGCATTCCTCGCGCACTGCCGCACATGCCGGATACGTTTGCGTCGCGCGAAGACGTTGCCATGCTCGAAAAGCGCATCCGCCGCGCTGATGCCGCGGTTGGACGCATTCTGGAACGCCTCCGGCGTAGCGGAAAGGAGGATACGATCGTCTTTTTTACGACGGATCACGGCCTTGATCTGCCGCGTGCCAAGCAGACGCTTTATGACGCGGGCATTCACACGGCGCTGATTTTCTGGGGGAGCGGCTGCGCGCAGGGCGTGCGAAATCGCGGCCTGCACAGCCATGTCGACATTTTCCCGACACTGCTGGAACTCTGCGGTCTGCCTGCCCCCGGCACGGTACAGGGAGAAAGCTTTGCTGCGGCGGTGAAGGGGGATCCGGAACAGGGTAGGAGCTATGTCCTTGCTGAACGTGCGTGGGAAGCGCGCATGGAGCCGGTGCGGGCCCTTCGTACCAAACGGTACAAATACATCCGCAATTACTGCCCGGGTTTTCCCATACCGCTCCCGCCGGATTATGTCAAAAAAGTTGGGGCGGAGCAGATGCTGGGGCGGTACGATACGCCACGCCCATATGAGGAGCTGTATGATCTGAATAGCGATCCGTATGAGCTGCAAAACCGTGCGGAAGATCCGGCGCTGATACAGATAAAGGCAGCTCTGGCAGCAGAGCTTGACGCGATCCTCACACGTGACGGCGACCCAGTGCGTTCAACGCATGAATACCTTTCTTTCCTGCGAGAGCATGCGCATGGGCGCTGGACGCGGAGCGGCGGCAGGTGGGTATACCGGCCATGACCGCGCGCGGCAGCGCAGAGCGTTACAATTCTATTTTTTACAAGGAGCTTGACGATGAAAAATATTGCGCGCGGCGTATACCCAACAATGATCACACCCTATACCGAAGATAACCGGATCGATTACCAGGCGGTGGAACGCCTTTTGCAATGGTATGCCGAGCGGAATGCAGATGGCGTTTTTGCGATTTGTCAGTCGAGTGAAATTTTTTTCCTCTCCTTTGATGAGCGGATCTCGCTGCTGAAATTTATACTGGATCACCGCCCGAAAGGGCTGACGGTCATAGCGTCGGGGCATACGGCTGATGATCGGGAGGAACAGATCGAACAGGCCAAACGTTTTATCGATACGGGCGTGGATGCATACGTCTTCATCGCCAACCGCTTTGCTGCGCAGGAGGAAAGCAGCGAGGTGTTCCTCGAGCGGATGCTGCGCGCGGCCGGTGCGCTTGATGAGAGCGTGCCTCTCGGCATATACGAGTGTCCATATCCATATAAGCGGCTGATGGGGCTTGAGGAGCTGCGCGTGCTCTCGCAGACGGGACGCTTTTGCTTCCTGAAAGATACCTGCTGCGATGCGCAGCTGATCCGCGAGCGGCTTGAAGTTCTGCGGGGGAGCGGCTTTCAGCTGTTTAACGCAAATGCCGCGACGCTTCTCGAAACACTGCGTGCAGGGTGCGCGGGGTACTCCGGTGTAATGGGCAATTTTCACCCGGAATTATATGCATGGCTGTGTAAAAATTTTGACACAGATCCGGCAGGAGCCGAGCGCATGCAGGCCTTTCTTGGTTTTGCATCCCTCGCGGAATGTCAGATGTATCCGGTCAACGCTAAATATTATCTTTCTTTGGAGGGGCTTGGGGTGAGAACACATTGCCGATGCGCGGATGCGCACCTGTTTGCTCCAAGCCGTCGACTTGAAATCGAGCAGATGCACGCACTTACCCAGTGGTTTAAACGCGCGTTTCCTGCCGCGCTGTAGGAAGAGCGATACCGTGTAAATAAAACAGCCTGTTTGCCGGCGGCATATGGACGGGAGGCATATTGTGGAGAAACGAGTGCTGGTAACTGCTACCAATTTTTCAAAATACTGCAGCGAGGCAAAGGCCCTGCTTGAGCGCGAGGGCTTTTCACTCATTGAGAATACAGCGGGAAGGCCTCTCACTTTTGACGAAATCAGGGAGATCATCACGGACATAGACGCGGTGATTGCGGGAGTGGATACGTGGAACGGAAGCGTTTTCGAACGGGCGCCCAGGCTCAGGGTTATTGCGCGTTTCGGCGTTGGTGTGGACAATATTGATTTGCAAGAGGCCGAGGAGCACGATATTGTGGTTACCAACGCGAAAGGGATGAATGCAAACGCCGTAGCGGAGTTGACGGTTGGACTGGTCCTTGGCGCGTTGCGGCGTATCCCGTATCTCGATGGCAGTCTGCGCAAGGGCTGTTGGGATCGTTTTATGGGCGCGGAGTTATCCGGAAAACGCGTGGGCTTTCTGGGCTTTGGAACAATTGCGCAATTAGTCGCCAAAAAGCTTCAGGGCTTTGATGTGGAACTCTGGGCATTTGATCCGTATCCGGATTTTAACAGCGCGCACAGATGGAATGTGAAGATGATAGGGTTTGAGGACCTGCTGAAAACCTGCGATATTTTGAGCCTTCATCTGCCAAGTCTGCGCGAGACCTGCCATATCATGGGTAGTGCGCAGTTCGCTATGATGAAAGAAGGTGCCTGCTTTATCAATACAGCGCGCGGCGCGCTTGTTGACGAAGCGGCGCTTTGCCAAGCCCTCAAAACGGGCAGACTGCGTGCCGCGGCCGTGGATGTATATGAGAAGGAGCCGGCCGAAGCGGAAAATCCGCTTTTTGCGCTTGAAAATGTGATCTGCACGCCGCACACGGCGGGAGAGACACTGGAAGCTTACCATACGATCAGTCTTGCAAATGCGCGCGCCGTTATCGACGTTTTTTGCGGCAGGAAACCGCAGAATTGTCTGACAAATTGCGTGATAAAGACGAAATAAGAGCGCACCGCGGACTCGCGGCGCGCTCTTTTTTTACATTCATTACAGCAGGTCGCCCGTATGTGTGAGCGAACGCACAAGTGCATGCATTTCGCGGCGGGAATTGACGCTGTGCGCCCGGACGATCATGCTGTGCTGCTGTGCGGCGGATAAGCGGGAGAAGGCTTGCATCGCCTCCGGAACCTGTGCAAGGGCCATACCGAAGCCAATCGGCAAATCCTCCATGGCACGTCACCTCTTTTTTAGATTTGTGCCAAAGACGGGCGGGAAGGGCCCTTCTGACACATACCTAGTTTGCGGCGCAGCACTGTTCGTTATTCCAAAAGAATCTCTGCCCCGTCCAGTTCAATATACTGCCCTTCCTCCAATGTGACGTATGTTTTATTTTCAAAACTGTCGTTTGAAACGAGATGATCAAAGCTGTGCGACGCATCGGTGTACACCGCGTAATAGGCGTAATCCTCCGTTGCCTTCAGACGATATTCGCCGGGGGCAATGTCGCGTCCAACCGCGTACATTCCTTCTGGAAGAACGCCGCCTTCGGGCTTGGCGGGCTCCGCTTTTTCGACAGGCGCAAAGCCGCCGTCGTGGATTTCAAGATATTGTCCGCCTGCAACCGAGATGTAAGAGCGGTTTTCGGTGCTGCCGCTGGCAATGGTGCTCTCGTATTTTCCGCTGCTGTCTTTCAATACGGAAAAGTAGCACGAGTATTCTGATGTGCAGAGGATGACATACGTGCCGGCGGGGATATCTGTTCCAACCTTATACATACCCGCCGGCAGCCAGTTGCCGTCGTCCGGGAGCGGGCGCGTGACCTCTTCGTAGTCATATGTATCGGAAGGAATATAAGCATCCGTCAAACCTTCGGAAAAAGAGCTTACCAGAACCAGCGCGAAAAGCCCGGCGAAGATCGAGCCGGCGACGACGAGCGCTGTGACGCCACGCCGTGCACGCCGCGCCGCGCGCTGTGGCGCGTTGCAGCCGTTTGGACAATACGCGCCGAGATACGGCTTGCCGCATACAGGGCAGCGCCTTCCCCGGTCCGCGCGCGGCGCAGGCGTGCCGCATTTGGGGCAGAAGTTGCCTGTGAAATCAGTTTGACACTTTGCACATTTCATCATTAAACCTCCCGGCCGCAGCGGCGGCCTTGCACAAAAGTTGGGTGAGCTGCCCAGGCTGCGCATCACAAACAGGAGCGCGTCGTCTCGCAGAAAAGATAGGCGCGTGGTACAATATCCGCCCTGCGGATGTTGTACCATAAACGTTTCACGTTTATGGTACAATTGGCATGTGCCGTCTCCGACGGCACGCCATGAAATTGATCGCATCGCCTCGGAGAGGCGAT
>CAKTWY010000079.1 GCA_934630445.1 uncultured Eubacteriales bacterium | reverse complement strand
GCATGATGATGCTCGCATAGGTGTTTGCGCTTGTTGCGGCGGTGCGCAGCTCTTCATTTAATACAGCGAACTGCGTGCGTACAGCGTTCTCATGGCAGAAGACTTTGACGACCTTCTGACCTTCGATCATTTCTTCGATATAACCGTTGGCCGTGCCGATGGCCTTTTGCTGTGCTTTGAAGAAAAAGGCGCTCTTGCCGCCGATGGTTTTGATGATGAAGAGCATGAGCACCAGCATGCCGATGATGAGGAGCGTGAGGACAGGGCTTAAAACAAGCATCATCACGAATGTTCCGAGCACAGTGATGAGGGAGGAAAAAAGCTGCGGCGCACCCTGGCTGATCGCCTGGCGCAGGGTGTCGACGTCATTGGTGTACCGGCTCATGATCTCGCCGTGTGTATGCGTGTCGAAGTAGGAGATGGGCAGATCCTCCATGTGGTTGAAAAGGTCGCTGCGGATTGCGTTGAGCGCGCCCTGCGAGATGGAGAGCATGATGCGCTGATAGATAAAAGCCGCCCCTGCGCCGGTGAGATACACCAGCGCGATCACAAGAATCATCCGGACAAACGGGGCAAAATCCTGCGCGGTGGGGCTGGTGCCGATGAGCGGCACGATGCCCTCGTTGATCAGCGGCTTTAAAAGATAAGTGCCCATAATGCCAGCGCCCGCGCTGACCAGGATGCAGAGCGCCACGACGACAAGCATCCACTTGCGCCGGGCCATATAGGAGAGGATGCGCGCAAGTGCGCGCTTTGCATTTTTCGGCTTGCGGAAACCTCCGCGCGGATGACCGGGACCGGGCATTTACGCCACCCCTTTCTGCTGAGAAGTATAGACTTCGCGATAAATTTCGCTCGAGCGCATCAGCTCCTCGTGCGTACCCACGGCGGCGACGCGCCCCTCGTCGAGCACAATGATCTGATCGGCCTCGCAGACGGAGGTGATGCGCTGGGCGATGATGATGGTCGTAATGTCCGCATGGCGTGCACGGAGGGCCTCGCGTATCTTGGCATCGGTCGCGGTATCGACCGCGCTTGTGCTGTCGTCGAGGATGAGGATCTTCGGGTGTGCGAGCAGGGCGCGCGCGATGCACAATCGCTGCTTCTGCCCGCCGGAGACGTTTACGCCGCCCTGGCCGAGATCGGTGTCGTATCCGTCGGGGAAGGCAGTGATGAAATCGTGCGCCTGCGCGGCGCGGCAGGCCGCCTCGATCTCCTCGTCGGTGGCGGTTTCGTTGCCCCAGCGGAGGTTGTCGCGGATGGTGCCGGAGAAGAGGACGTTCTTTTGCAGGACCATCGAAACCGCGTGCCGGAGCGTATCGATTTTATATTCGCGCACGTCGCGTCCGCCGACGAGGATCGCCCCTTCCGTTACATCATAAAGCCGCGGGATGAGCTGCACCAGGCTCGTTTTTGCCGAGCCCGTGCCGCCGATCACGCCGATCGTCTCGCCCGAGCGGATGGAGAGATTGATGCCGTCGAGCACATTTTCGCCCGCGCTCTTCCCGTAACGGAAGCTGACGTTTTTGAATTCGATAGAGCCGTCGCGCACCGCCGGGTCGCCCGATACGGCGTCGTCGGTGATTTCAGGTTCCTCTTCCAGGACTTCGACGATACGGCCGATGGATGCGCGCGACAAAACGAGCTGCACGAACACCATGGCGATCATCATCAGCGACATCAGGATCTGGGTGATATAGCTGATGAAGCTGAACAGCTCGCCTGCGAGCATGTCGCCGATGATGACCTGCTTGCCGCCGAGCCACAAAACAGAGATAATGCAGGCATACATCGTCAGCTGCATGATGGGCATCGCGGCGACCATCACTTTCTCCGCACGGATGGAGAACGCCATGAGCTCATCGTTCGATTTTTTGAATTTTTCCTTTTCATAGCGCGCACGGACAAAGGCCTTGACCACGCGCATGCCGATGAGGTTTTCCTGTACGGAGGCGTTCATCGCGTCGTATTTTTTCAGCATGGCCGTAAAGCGGGGGAAGGCGAGCGACGTGATCACGGCGAGGAATACCGCCAGGAACGGGATCGCCACCAGAAAGACCGATACAAGGCTGTGGTTGATGGAAAACGCCATAAACGTTGCGCTTACGAGCATCACCGGCGCGCGGACAAGGATGCGGATCGTCATGAGAAAGGCATTCTGCACGTTTGTCACGTCGGTGGTGAGGCGCGTCACGAGCGAGGCGGTGCTGAATTTGTCCATGTTTGCAAAGGAGAACTGCTGGACCTTGTCAAACATCGCCCCTCTCAGTTCGCTGCCGAAGCCCATGCTCGCCGTGGAGGAAAATTTGGATGACACCGCTCCGAAAAAGAGCGAGATGAGCGCCATTGCGATCATAAGTGCGCCTGTGCGCAGAACATACGCCATGTCCTGCGCGGGGATGCCCACGTCGACGATTTTTGACATCAGCACCGGGATCTGTATCTCGATGAGTACTTCAAAAATAACGGTCACGGGGCCTAAAATCATATATTTGCCGTATTTCTTCATATAGGGGAAGAGTTTTTTAAACAAGGCCTGCGCCCTCCTTCTGCTGTTTTGCGTGGCATACCTTTTCCTCCTCGAGGAGAGAGAAGATATTGCGGCTCCTGTATTCTTCCGTTGAAAGGTTGCGGATCATACGTCCGATATAGGAGGAAAGCGCCTCGCGCTCCTCCGATGAAAAACCGTCGAGCATTTGCAGCGTCACGGCGTCAAAGCCGGCTTTGCATGCGGTTACGGCCCGCTCGCCCTCTTCCGTCAGCGACAGGCGGTTGCAGCGAAGATCCCGCTCGTTCGAGACCTTTTCCAAAAGCCCCGCTTTCTGCATGCGTTTGACCGAGGTGGCGATCGAAGGCGGAGAAACCTGCATGAAATCCGCCACATCCTTTTGTGTGCAGCCGTCGTGCGCGCCGATAAAGTCGAGGATCGGCAGCTGTCCGCCGTAGAGATGATACGGCGCGGTGCTGCGCTGGACATGGAGCCTGTGCAGAACCATCACACGGCCGATCCCATGCGAGATACGCCGTGCGGAAGCCTTCTGATCCAAAAAATCACTCCTTTCTTTTTGCTGCGATCGATATAAGATAAACCGATTAATAGTTAACCGGTTTATAAATAACATGGATATTGTACGCGCGGGAAGGAAAGAAGTCAACAGGGTACAAAGTAAACAATTTGTGAATGAGAGATTGTGCAAAGTAACAAATGAAACGCGCGGTTTTTGATGGAATGACAGCGGCGGCGCGCGGGAATGGGCAGTTTGGGCTTTACGCGCCCGCACGCGGCGTGTACAATAGAAGTAAGAGTGCGGGAAGGAGTGGGCGGATGATTGCAAAGGTTTGCTCGGCGGGGATCGCGGGGATCGACGGCACGCGCGTCACGGTCGAGTGCTTTCTCTCAGCGGGACTGCCGGCGTTCGACATTGTCGGTCTGCCCGATACGGCGGTCAAAGAGAGCCGCGAGCGCGTGCGCGCGGCGATGAAGACGTCGGGCTATGAGTTCCCGCTGCGGCGCATCACGGTGAACATGGCGCCGGCGGATCTGAAAAAGGAAGGGCCGGTGTACGACCTGGCGATTTTCTTCGGCATCCTAGCCGCGAGCGGCCAATGTCCGCCGCTCCCGGAGGGAGCGGCGGGTTTTGGAGAGCTGTCGCTTGCCGGCGAGCTCCGCCCTGTTGCGGGGATGCTCCCTATGGCCCTGGCCGCAAAGGACGACGGGATCGGCACGCTTTTTGTGCCCGCGCAGAATGCCGAGGAAGCGGCACTTTCCGGCGTCGATACGGTCTATCCCGCGCGCAGCGTGGGCGAGATCGTCGCCCATCTGACGGGAGAGGCGCCCATCGCGCCGCAGCCGGCGTTCCGGCCGCCGCAGGAGCTGCCTTCCTATTCCGGGGAGGATTTTTCAGACGTCATGGGGCAGGAGAACGTCAAGCGCGCTTTGGAAATTGCCGCCGCAGGCGGGCACAATATCCTGCTCATCGGACCGCCGGGGTCGGGCAAGAGCATGCTCGCGCGCAGGCTGCCCTCGATCCTGCCGCGCATGAGCTACGCGGAAATGCTTGAGACGACGAAGATCCACTCCGTCGCGGGCCTTGTGCATCGGGGGGAGCCGCTGATCACCGCGCGCCCCTTCCGCGCGCCGCACCATACGGTGTCGGCGATCGGCCTTGCCGGCGGCGGGCGCATCCCCAGACCGGGGGAGATCTCCCTTGCGCACAACGGCGTGCTGTTTCTGGACGAGCTGCCGGAATTTGACCGCGACGCGCTGGAGGTGCTCCGCCAGCCGCTTGAGGATGGGTGCGTGACCATTTCGCGCGTGTCGGGCAGCTCCACCTACCCGAGCCGCTTTATGTTCGTGGCGGCGATGAATCCCTGCAAATGCGGCTGGAACGGCCATCCTTCCGGACGGTGTACCTGCACGCCGCAGTCGGTGAAACAGTATTTCGGCCGCATCAGCGGGCCGCTCCTGGACAGGATCGACCTGCATGTGGAGGTGCCCTGCGTCGCATACGGCGACCTTGCGCGCCGCCGCCCGGCGGAAAGCTCGGCGGACATCCGCGCGCGTGTCGAGAGCGCGCGCGAGCGCCAGCGTGCGCGCGCATCGGAGGCGGGGAGCGATTCCAACGCTTATATGTCCTCTGCCGGTATGCGTGCGTTCTGCGTGCTGGACGCTGCGGGCGAAGCGCTTATGAAACAGGCCTTCTCGGCGCTTTCCATGAGCGCGCGCTCCTATGACAGGGTGCTGCGCGTGGCGCGTACCATCGCGGACCTCGCCGGGCAGGAGCAGATCGCTCCGGCACATATCGCCGAGGCGATCCAGTACCGCACGCTCGACCGGGAACGATAGGAGCGGCACGAAGGGTATACAAAAAGTTTATACACCTGTACGAGAAAGCGGCGATAACACGGGTGTGGATAACTCTGTGGAAAGTGTGTATAACTCCCGTATTACGGCGTTTTTGAAAAAAGATGTTTTCGGCGTTTGGACGCGGCGGGTGAATAGCGATGCATAATGCTGTTGTAAATTTGACGATTATGTCAACCTGCGTAAACTCTGCGTAATATTTTGCCGCTGCCGCTTGGAGAAGTGTATTTTAACCATTTAATAAATGCGAAAAGTACCGTCTTTCATTGCTTTGGCCTGCTTTTTTGTTATAATAGAAACAGATAACCCCGCGGCGGACAAAATGCGCCCGGCGCATTGCTCACCGGCGGAAGTGCGCGGTTCCTGACCCGCGTGCGTCCTGCACGGGTGCAGTGCCGGGCGGATATGCAGGGAGGATGTGCGATGGATACCGCCCTTTATCAGCTCAACAGCGAAAAAATGAAAAACCTCAACATCCGCAGCGTGTTTGAGTGCGTTTTGAAAAACAGCCTGATCACACGCAGGGAGCTTTCACAGCTCACGGGCCTGACGCTTGCGAGCATTACGAACATCACCAGCGCGCTTATCGCGGCAGGATAGATTGTCGAGACTGCGGGCGCGCCCTCCGGCGGCGGGCGGCGGCCGCACTATCTGTCCGTCGCGCCGGCGTGTCACTATATCATCGGTCTGGAGCTCAGGACCGACCGTCTGATCGGCGTACTGACGGATTTCACGGCCAGGTGCCTCTGGTCGGAGGAGACAGAGCTCGACTGTGCCGAGGGACCGGCGATGACGCTCGGGCATATCGGCAGGTTTGTCGACCGCGCGCTCGACGCCACGGGCATCGCGCGCGAGCGCGTGCTCGGTATCGGCCTGGTTTCCGCCGGGCCGTACGATTATGAAAAGGAGCGCATGCTCAGCCCGCCGAACTTTCCCGGCTGGGAGGATGTGGAGATCACGCGCATGGTGCGTGAAAAAACGGGTATCCCGACCTATTTTGAAAAAGACGCTGTGGGCGCCGGCCTTGCTGAAGCGTTTTTCGGCAAAGCGGCAAAGGCAGGGAGCGTGTTCTGCCTGCTGGCGAATTTTGTGGGAATTGGCGGCGGGTTCATTGTCAATTCACACGCTTACCGCGGCTGTACGGGCGTCTCGTGCGAGGTGGGGCATATGATCATCGACCTTGCGGGCGAGCGCTGCAACTGCGGCAATTACGGCTGCCTTGAGGCCATGGCTTCGAAGAAAAAGCTGCTGCGCGACGCGGTGTACGCGCTTAAATGCGGCGAGCGTTCCATGCTGGCCGCGCGCCTTACGGATTTTGACGAGCTGACGCTGGATATGCTCCTTGACGCGGTCGAGCAGGGCGACGCGCTCGCCCGGCGCGTGGCGGACCGGTACTGCGGCTATGTGGGCGTGGGGCTTGTGAATATCATCACCCTTTATAACCCAGAGACGGTCGTCCTGGCCGGAGAGGTGTTCCGGCGCTCGCCTTATATCCGTGAAAAGCTGCTCGCCCTGGCCAATGAGCGCGCTTATCCCAAATCCACGGCGGACACGGTCATCGAAGCGGCGAGCTTCGCCGAGCTGCAGGGGGCGTTCGGCGGCGCGGCGCTCATCCTGCGGCATTTTGCAGATACGCTTGAAGTATAAGCCGGAGGGAAATGGAATGGATACATATACCGTCGTCAAAGAGATTGATATTGCGCCGGAGCGCGAGGGGCTTTACTTTGAAGTGCCCTTCGACATGCCCGAGGGCGCGGCGCGCCTCGACGTGCGCTACGCCTATGAGCGCCGGGTGCGCGAGGAGACCGCCCGCGGCGTGAAAAGCGTTGAACAAAATATCATCGACCTCGCGCTTACCGCGCCTGGGGGCGGATATATCGGCTCCTCGGGTTCCGACCGCGCGCACATCTGGGTGTCGGAGTATGACGCGTCGCCCGGATATGCGCGCGCGGCGCTCACGCCGGGAACATGGGGCATCATTGTCGGTGCGTATGTGGTCGCGCCGGGCGGTGTGCACGTGCGGTATGAGCTCACCTTTACGATGAAGGAGCGCGCGCTCTACCGCGGGGACCTGCACATGCATACGACCGGCTCGGATGGGAATCTCACGCCGGAGGAACTCGCGCATACGGCGGTCAAAAACGGCCTGGATTTTATTTTTATTACCGATCACAACAATTATGCGCACAACGACGCTTTGCCCCAGCGGCCGGATCTGACGGTTCTGCCTGGCGTGGAATGGACGCATTTTAAAGGACATGCCTGTCTTTTGGGCGTCAGGCGTGCGTTTGACGGCCCGTTTTATACCAACACCGGGGAGCAGACGCGTGAAAAGCTGCGCGCGGCGCGCAGCAAAGGCGCGATCGTTTCCATCAACCATCCGTTCGGCAATTCCTGCGCTTGGCAGTGGGGGTTTGACGATCTCGCCTTTGACTGCGTGGAGCTCATGAACGGCGGCAACAGCCCGGAGGGGAACGAGGCGTGCTTTGCCTGGTGGCATGAGGCGCTTGTGCGCGGCAGGCGGGTGAATATCGTCGGTGGGAGCGATTTTCACTGCGCGGACTGGGCGCGCATGGTCGGCGTGCCGACGACGTGTGTTTACGCCATGTCACGCGGCGCATCGGACCTGATGCAGGCCATACGCGCCGGGAACTGCTACGTCGCGCTCTCTCCGCACGCGCCGACGGTCGAGATGACGTACGGCGGCTGCATCATGGGCGAAGAGGCGGCGTTTGACGGAGAGACGGCGCTCTGCGCCCGGGCACAGGGCCTGTCGCGCGGCGACGTCCTGCGCCTGGTGTCGGCTGTGCGCACGCTTGAGATCGCCAGCGACGGGGAGTGCGAGCTTGCCCTGCACGTCGCCGCGCGCGGAGGGGACCTCTTCTGGCGTGCGGAGGTGTGGCGCGGCGGCCAGCATCCGGCCCGCCTGCCGGTCGTCGTCACAAACCCGATTTATCAGAAACAGCCGGAGTGAGCGCGCTCACCGGTGCGCGAAAGAGGAAGGGGGTACGATATGCCGCCAATTCGTATGATCGTTCTGGGCGCGGGCGCGCGGGGGATGAACGCGTATGCGCCTTACGCTGAGGAGTATCCGCAGAAGCTTCAGATTGCCGCGGTGGCGGAGCCGGTCGCCGCGCGGCGCAGCGGCACGGTGGTGGATGTTGGGGAATATACCCGGCGTTACGAGAAGGCAGTTGAAAAGGAAGAAGCATTGTTTATTTGTGAAGGAGGACAATAATATGAAACAGGTAAAGATGATCTGCTTCGGCGCAGGGGCACGCGGGATGCACGCATACGCCCCGTATTCCAAGCTCTTCCCGGAGAAGCTCAAAATGGTCGCGGTGGCCGAGCCGATCGAGGAGCGGCGCCTTGCCTTTGCAAAGGAATACGACATCCCGCCGGAGAATGTCTTCAGCGACTGGCGCGACGCTCTCGCCGCACACATCGACGCCGACGCCGTGCTGGTCGCCACGCAGGACAGGCAGCATGTCGATCCCGCGTGCGCTGCGATGGAGGCGGGCTACGATGTGCTGATGGAAAAGCCCGTGTCCGAGCGCCCGGAGGAGTGCGCGCGCGTCGCACAGGTGTCGCATAAAACGGGCCGCACGGCGGCGGTGTGCCATGTGCTGCGCTACACGCCCTTTTTCACAAAGCTCAGGGAGCTGATCCAGAGCGGCCGGATCGGCAAGCTGATGAACATCGTGCATAACGAGAATATCGGCTGGTGGCATATGGCCCACAGCTATGTGCGCGGAAACTGGCGGCGCGAGGAGGATACGAGTCCCATCATCCTGGCCAAATCCTGCCATGATATGGATATCCTGCTCTTTCTCGTCGGTGCAGACTGCACCAGGGTCGCCTCTTTCGGCAGCCTGCAGCACTTCCGGCCCGAAAATGCGCCGGAGGGGAGCGCCGCGCGCTGCCTGGACTGCAAATATAAAGATACCTGCGCTTACAGCGCTGCCACGATCTACCTCGACATGGAAAAAACGGAGTGGCCCATCACCGTCATAACGTCGGATATTTCGATGGAAGGGCGCTTGAAAGCTCTCCGCGAGGGGCCGTACGGCAGGTGCGTGTACCGCTGCGACAACGACGTGTGCGACCATCAGTCGACGATCCTGGAGTTTGCCGGCGGTGTGACGGCGTGCTTCAATATGTCCGCGTTTACCGATTATGGTTCCAGCCGCACGATCCGCATCATGGGCACGCGCGGCGAGATCCGCGCGAACATGGGCACAAACCAGATCGAGGTGATGAGCTTTGAAACGCGTGAGAAGGAGCTCATCGATGTGACGGGCGTCATCCGCAATGAATATGCCCATGGCGGCGGCGACTTCGGCCTGATCGACAGCTTTGTCGCAATGGAGCAGGATGGCACGCCGATGCTTTCTTCCATCGACAATTCCGTGCAGAGCCATTTGATGTGCTTTGCCGCCGAGGAGGCCAGGCACACCAACACCGTGGTGGATATGAAAAAGTATCTTGACCGCTTCCATGCGGCCGGGCAGGAATAACCGGGATGCGGGAGGGCGGATCGGAAAAAGTGCCGCTGATTGCTTTTTTGCTTGATACGCCCTGCGGTTTGTGGTAAAATCGATTACTATATGACAAAAGCCCCGGCAGCCGGACTTTGACGGCAGGCAGGAGGAACGGGTATGGAACTGTGTGTGAGGACCGGCACAGGGGAGCGCGCACGCAGGCGGAGCGTGAAGGATATTTATACCGCCTCTTTTCAGAAAGAAGACCGCATGCCGTTTTGGATGATGCGGCTCATGGCAAAGCGCGCGGACACGGAACTGCTGACCTTTCATGACGGGGATGCGCTTTGCGGCTTCGCTTATGTGGCTGCGGTTGACGGTTTGGCGTTCGTAATGTTCCTGGCGGTCGACGAGGCGGTGCGCGCAAAAGGCTATGGAAGCGGCATGCTGGACAAAATTCGGTCCAGGTATCCTGATCATAAGATCCTTGTTTCGATCGAGCGGTGCGACGAGGATGTGCCTGACATCGTCCAGCGTGTCAGACGCAAAGCGTTTTATCAGCGCAATGGATATGCGCCGACCGGTTTTCTGATCGAACTTGGAAATAAAAAACAGGAGATCCTGATACAAAACGGCGTGTTTGACGCGGCTGAATTCGCCCTGTTTTTCAAAAAGTACAGCAACGGCGCCATGAAGCCGAAAATCTGGAAAATCAATTGATATTTCTGACACAAATGAAAATACGCGCACATGCCGGCGAGAAGCCGCGGCGTGTGCGCGTATTTTGATGTTTGACGGTATAGGAGAAACTGTTTATCGCTTCGCCGCCATAAGAAACAGCCGCCGGAAGCGGAAAATAATCTCTCCGTTTGTCTGCACCGGATAAACAGGCACAATTCTTTCAAGAATCGCACGCTCAAAGGCCGCTCCTTCCGAAGCGGAGAGCGCGGCAAGATAAGGGCGCAGCCGCGTTGCGCGCACCCAGTCGAGCAGCGCGCTGTGCGACGGCATACGGTGATAGTAAACCGTCTCCCAGATAGAAAAATCGTCCGTAAGCCCTGAGAGAATATTGAAATATTCGCCGGGAAGAAGAATCCCGTTTGTTTCATGCGCAGCGTGGGAAAAGGCCCATTTTCCGCTTGCAGCTTCCTCCTCGATCGCACGGTAGAGCGGCGCGCTGCCGTTTGCGGGAACTTGCAGCGCCATCACGCCGCCGGGCCGCAGCAGGGAGAACATCTTTGGCAGGAGATTTGTATGATCCGGAATCCACTGGATACATGCGTTTGAAAAAACGACGTCGTATTCCGTGCGCAGGCGCGAAAGTTCACTTTGTGCGTCGAGCAAGGCAAACGCCAGTGCCGGGTGTGCTTTTTTCGCCGCAGCGATCATTTCTTCCGAGCAGTCCACACCGAGAATGTCAGCCTGCGGAAACCGCTGCGCAAGCACAGCGGTGCTGTTCCCCGCGCCGCAGCCGATGTCGATGATCTTTTCAGGCGTATCAAGCGGGATGCGCGCGGCAAGATCGGAAGCGGGCTGTGTGCGCGCATCGCCGAATTTCATATACAAAGCTGCGTTCCATTCAGACATGTCAGTTTCCCCTCCGCAGAGCTTGGATGGTATAGCTCGACTTTGCTGAAAAAAGTTTTGCTGCAGGGTGTGCGACCGCTCCTATCCTGTGCAGATAAAGCCGCGGCTGCTCTGCTACATTATTATAGCATGCGCGCGGCTGAGGAAAAAGAACAATTTTTCAGAGAGAGCAGCATGTATAAAGCCGGCTTACGGCAGGTGCCTACCGTAAGCCGGCTTTTGATGCCCAACCTGTTTTTCAAAAAGTGCTGCCTACTGCTGGGCGACCCAGTCCTCGGCCTCTTTCTGTGCGGCGTCGAGCGTTGCCGCGATATCGGTGTTGTTCAGCATGACGTCCTCGAACGCCGTGGTGAGAATGGTCTTCGGCTGGCCAGCGCGATACACATAGCGCGGCGTCCAAAGATAGGGGAGGGTGTTCATCACAGCGGTGTAGTTGGCGTCGTTTTTGATTGAATCGATGTTGAGCGCCGCCTTCAATACCGGAAGACCTTCATAC
>CAKTWY010000078.1 GCA_934630445.1 uncultured Eubacteriales bacterium | reverse complement strand
CCGCAGAGCGGTTATTATACCATGCGCATGTCGCCTCTCCGAGGCGACGCGCTGAGATTTTATGGCGTGCCGTCGGAGACGGCACATGCCCATTATACCATAAACGTTTTACGTTTATGGTATAATAAATCCAAAACAAGCGCGTGCGCTTGTTTTGGGCACGGGAGCAGGCTGCCGCCGATTGCGGCGGCTCAGAGTATGCAGCCGGGAAGTGAATCCCCGGTTGCATGGAGGATTCAGTGCCTGCGGGCACAGGCTGCGGTCCATGGCCGTGCGCCAAACGATTCAGTCATTCGGCGTTTTTTTATGAGAGGACAGGCTATAATGGATTTTACGGAGAGACAGCTGGAAAGTGAGATTTTATATCAGGGCAGGATCATCACCGTGCGCCGCGACCGCGCCCTTCTTCCAAACGGAAAAACCGCTGTGCGGGAGGTATGCGAGCACTGTGGCGGCGTGGGCGTGCTTCCGGTCGACGAGAACGGCTGCGCCGTTATGGTCCGGCAGTACCGCTATCCGTACGGGGAGGAGCTGCTGGAAATCCCTGCCGGGAAGATGGATCACGGCGCGGAGGACCACCTCGCCTGCGGCGCGCGCGAGCTTTCAGAGGAAACAGGCCTTTGCGCCGACGAGATGCGCTATCTCGGGTGTGTGTATCCTTCGCCCGGCTTCCTGACGGAGGTGCTGCACTTGTATCTGGCCACGGGGCTGCGCCCGTGTCCGGGCGTGCCGGATGAAGATGAATTTCTTGCGGTCGAACGCATCCCGCTCGCCGTCCTTGCGGAGAAGATCGCTTCCGGCGAGGTGCGCGACGCGAAAACGGTCGCGGCGTTCGGCAAAATGCTGCTGATAAGGCCTGATCTTGCAGATAAGATTCTGCCAATTACGGGCGGAGGTGTGAAATGAACGAAAAGATCCTGATCGTGGAGGATGAAAAGGCCATTGCCGATATCGTGGAGTTCAATCTGGAGCGCGAGGGTTTTCAGACGGTAGCGGCTTACGAGGGGCGTACGGGTCTGGAGATGGCGCTGAACAATGCGCCGGACCTCATCCTGCTCGACGTGATGCTGCCGCTGATGGACGGATTTGACGTCTGCCGTGAGGTGCGGCGCAAGTCGAACGTGCCGATCATCATGCTCACCGCGCGTGAGGAGGAGAGCGATAAGGTTTTCGGCCTGGAGATCGGTGCAGACGACTATATCACAAAGCCCTTTTCGATGAAAGAACTGATCGCACGCGTCAAGGCAAATGTGCGCCGCCACACCATGTTCGCCGCGCCGCCCACCGGCGGCAGCGATCTGAAGTTCGGCGCACTGATCCTGAACCGGGAGCAGCATGTCGCAAAAAAGAACGGAGAGTTGCTTGAGCTTTCCGCGCGCGAATTTGATCTTTTGTGCTATCTTGCGGCGGAGCCGGAACGCGTTTTTTCGCGTGAGGAGCTGATGCAGGAGGTTTGGGGCTATGAATATTACGGCGATCTGCGCGCCGTCGACGTAGCGGTGCGCCGTTTGCGTGAAAAGATAGAGGACGATCCCGCCCAGCCGGAATATATCGTTACAAAGCGCGGCGCGGGCTACTACTTTGGCAAGATCAGGAGCCGGTAGAATATACGCGCGGGCCGCGCGGCGGCGAAGGGGAAGATAAGCTATGTTTCGCAGCCTTCATATGAAGCTGGTGCTCATTCTGGTGCTGCTGGTTGTGTCGGTCATGGCGGTGGTCGGCACGTTTCTGATCAACAGCGTGACCTCGTACCATATTGAAGATTTTCAGGTGCAGATGGCGCGCGTTTTTACGCCCGAATTCATCGATACCCTGGATAAAAACGCCGTGGGTGACGACGGCGCGGTGCGCCTTCGCGATGTGCTCTCGGCCCATACGGGGGCGCTCGGCATCGACGCCAACCGCGATTTTTATGTGCTGGACGGCGAGACCGGAGCGTATCTGACCGGATCGGATGACAAAAAGGGGCGCGCGCTTGAAAAAACGCCGAACATCATGGCAGCGCTTTCCGGCCGCGTAGGCGACAGGGCAGCCGCGGCCGATGCGTATCTCGATCTCGCCGTTCCGATCAAGGGCGAGCATGCGTATATCGCATATATCAAGGACGATAAGACGGAGCTTTCCGACCAGACGTGGATGCTGTTCGCCATCACCATGCAGGCGATGCTTTTCGGGCTTGTCGCGGCGCTCCTTCTGAGTTTTCTGCTGTCAAAGACGATCACCAACCCCATCGAAAACCTGACGCGCGGCGCGATCCAGATCGCGGGCGGCGATTTTTCACGCACGCTCGAGGTCCATTCCTCCGATGAAATCGGTGTGCTGACCAAAACGTTCAACGACATGGCAGAGGTGCTGAAAAGCACGCTGGAGGAGATCGAAGGGGAGAAGAACAAGCTGAACACCCTCTTCCTACATATGGCGGACGGGGTGTGTGCCTTTGCGCAGGGCGGCAAGCTCATCCTCATGAATCCCGTGGCTGAGCGCATGCTCGGCATTCGCTTTGACGTGGAGCTGAAATTTTCAGACGTGTTCGGCAAGGTCGACCTGAAGGAAATTGAGGACGCCGGCGAGCGCGGCTATGTCGAGAGCGCGTATTCCAAAAACGGACGCGATTTTCAGATTTTTTTCGCCCCGTTCGGCCTGTCTGAAAACGAAGTGGGCATCATGGCGGTGCTGCACGACATTACCGAGCAGAACAAGCTGGAGCAGGCGCGGCGCGAGTTTGTGGCCAATGTTTCCCATGAGCTGCGCACACCGCTGACCAATATCACCAGCTATACGGAGACGCTGCGCGACAACGCCGACGATCTCCCACCCGAGATGCGCGATAAATTTCTCGGCGTCATCGCCGGCGAGGCGGACCGGATGGCCCGCATCGTCAAGGACCTGCTGACGCTTTCGCGCCTGGACAATGGCAAGTTTGATTTGAAATTCGTTCCGTTTTCCATCAAAAAGCTGTTGGAGACGGTTTATAACGCCATGCTGATGAGCGCGCTCGCCCAGGGGCATAAAATGCAGCTGGATCTGGCGCCGGACCTTCCCGAGATGGTCGGCGACTGCGACCGTCTGGAGCAGGTTGTCGTAAATATCCTGTCAAACGCCGTGAAGTACACGCCGTCCGGCGGCGTCATCCGGCTTCAGGCGCGTATGCACGATACGACGCATATTCATATCGTCGTTGCGGATAACGGCATCGGCATCCCGAAGGAAGATCTCCCCCGTCTGTTCGAGCGCTTTTACCGTGTGGACAAGGCGCGCTCGCGCGAAGGCGGCGGCACGGGCCTCGGCCTTGCCATTGCACGTGAAATCGTGGACTTTCACAAGGGCAGCATCTGGGTCGAGAGCGAGGTCGGCAGCGGTACACGCGTGACGATCGAACTGCCGACGAATCTGCCCCTGCCGGTGTGACGATATGCAAAAAATCAAATTGACGAAAAAGCCCGCGCATCTGCGCGAGGCGGCGAAAACGGCGCTTCTGGTGCTGCTGATTGCGACGGCGCTGCTGCTTTTTTACGCGTCGTGGCTCTATGGCGTCAGGAGCGGCGATATGCCGGAGGACAATGTATTCGTTTCCTTTGGCCGGTATCTGGGCCTGATAGATGAGCGTGCGGAAGAGCTTTCCCAGGGCGCGTCGGCGTCGGCGCTGCCTGTTGACGCTGCGCTTGCGGGGGAAGGCGGGCTATACGGCGCGCCGCAGGGCTCGGAAGAAGTGCAGGCGATTTACGAGCGCGTGCGCCCTGTCCTGGCCGAGGCGCTTGGCTCGGCGGGGGAATTCCGCCGCGTGACGGACAGCCAGTTCGCCGCGGCGCTCAAAGCAGAGACGGCGGCATATCTTGAATATGAAGGCGAGATCCCCATCGGCCTGCTGGCACAATGGCTCGGCGTTTCCTGCGAGGCGGAAAGCAGAGCCCTGCACGGGGTGCTTCTCACCGTTGAAGAGGGGGGCGTGCGCATCTATTTCCGCAGCGTGCCGGACGGAGCGCTTTACTGCGCCGACACCGCCGCTGGGGAAAAAACACTTTTGGACGCGGTGGCTGGATACACTGCAAACGGCGCGCACTTTGCCTTTGCAGATGAAGAGATCGCACGGTATTTGCCGCAGGAGAGCATTGTCATGGATCCCCCGCACGGGATCTGCGACCTGCGTGCTTCCGTGCCGGAGTTCACTGCCGGCAGCGAGGCGATGAAGACCCTGCTTGAAACGGTGGAATATAACGCATACACAGCCCGCAAATACGAGGATCTGGACGGTACGCTCGTCTATGTCAGCGAGTACAGCACGCTGCGCATCGAGCAAGGCGGAAGGATCACCTTTTCAGCCAAGGAGGCGCGCGGCGGCCTTGCTGTCAAAGAAGGGGAGGCCGCGAGCGATTCCGAACGGATGAGCGCGGTCGTCGAACGCGCGCGCCAGGTCGCGGAAGGCTTCGTGTCTGCTGTCGGCGGAGAGGGCGGAGTCTATCTTCAGCGCGTTTCGCCTGTGGAGGACGGTTATGACGTCATCTTCGGCGTTGCAGTGCGTGAGATACCCGTCGGCGCGGGCGGTACGAGTGCGGAAATTTTGATCAGAGTGCGTTCGGGCGTCGTAACATATGCGGATTATTCCGGCCTGCGGTATGAAGTGACGGAGGAACAGAGCTTTTTTCTCGGGCACAAACAGGCCGCGGCGGCTTCCGGGCTGCATGGCGACGGCCGCCTCAGGCTGCGCTATGTGCCGGGGGAAGACGGAATCTATCATCCCGCGTGGTTCGCAGTCAGAGACAGCGCTGCACGCTGATACAGGGAGGAGGAACAGGCATGGAGTGGAGCCGCGTAAAAACCATATTGATTTTGGCGATGCTTGGCGTCAACCTGCTTCTTCTGGGCAATCTGATGAACACGATTTGGCACGACAGGCGCATTGAGCGCCAGGCGCTGGCGGATGCCGTCGCCATCTGTGAAAAACAGGGCGTTTCTGTTTCGGAAGGAGCGGTCGGCCTGAGTACGAGCTACCCTGTATACGCCGAAGAGCGCGATTACACGAAGGAAGAGGCGGCGGCACGCACCATTTTGGGGGAGAAGGTCGTGCGCACCGCAGCTGGCGGCGGCATTGTGACCTATGTCAGCGACACGGGCAGCGCCTCCTTCCGTAACGGCGGCTATGTTGAGCTGCGCTGCACCCATACGGCCATGCCCGAAAGCGCACATGATGCCGCGCGTGCGGCCGGCGCGCTTCTGCGCCGTGCACGCCTGGCCCCGGAAGATGCCGTATACACCGCACGTGAAGAAGCGGGCGCGTATATCGTGGAGGTCGCCCAGCGCATGGACAAAAAGCCGGTGTATAACATGGCGCTTACCGTCACTTTTTCAGACGGATCGGCTCAGGTCGACGGCCGTCTCATGGCCGGCGGGCTGAAAGTGACTGCCGACCATGCCAAAGCGCCTTATGAGGCGCTTCTCGCATTTGTTTCCGAAGCAAAGAAGGCCGAGAGTGAGGCCAAGCGCATCATACGCGTTGAGCAGGGGTATTTTGCATCGATCGCGACGGGCGGCAGCGTGCTTTACGTGCCGCTCTGGCGCGTGGAGACCGATGCCGGGGTTTACCACTTTGATCTGGTCAAGGGGCAGCTTGTGACGGTTGAGTGAACCTGCCTGTCTGTGCCTGCACGTCTGTTGCACAGCGGAACAGAAGCGAAGGGGATCAGCGCTTTTTCAGTTCGGTTTGAAATTGAAAAATGGAAAAAAGAATGGATCCTGGTCATTTATCTGCGATTCACAAAAACGTAACAAAACGTCCGCCCTTTTCATAGCATATTTTTATTTTGATTTTTCATACTAGGTATGGTATGATACTAAATTGTAAGTGAATGTCTTTTTTCAGTATTTTCCACTCGGTTCCGATACAATGTGTGCTGAACAAACCGGCTGCAAACGGCATGCGCCTGGTGGCGCTGCGCTTTTTGCGCTTGCGCGCGAACAGCTTTTTCTGTTTGTCCGGCAGACATTATATCTGAAACGGGCGTCGCCCGTCCTGCAGCGCTGCCTGATATCGCGGCCCTGTTTTTGCCGGCTGGCAATAATCTTTTGAGAAGGTGCGCAATGTTAAAATATGTCATTTCCGGTGGTAAGCCGCTCTACGGCGATATCACGATCAGCGGTGCGAAAAATGCCGCTGTTGCGATCATCCCGGCCGCCGTACTTGTTGATGGCGTCTGCCGGATTGAAAATGTTCCAAAAATCAACGACGTGACCATGCTCCTTCAGATTCTGCGCGAAATGGGCGCGCAGATCCGCATGATTAACGATACCACCATCGATATTGACTGTACGCATATCCACAGCGTCAAGCCGCCGGATGAGCTGCTGCGTAAGATCCGCGCGTCCTACTATCTCATCGGCACGCTGCTTGGGCGTTATCACAGGGCGGAGGTGTCCATGCCGGGCGGCTGCAATTTCGGCGTTCGGCCGATCGACCAGCATATCAAGGGCTTTAAGCTTCTCGGCGCGGATATCGACATCCGCGGCGGGTTTGTGGTAGGCGATGCGCCGGAGGGGCTTGTCGGCACAAACATCTATCTCGATGTCGTTTCCGTTGGCGCGACGATCAATATCATGCTCGCAGCGGCGCTTGCCGAGGGGCAGACCGTCATCGAAAACGCCGCAAAAGAGCCGCATATCGTGGACGTGGCGAATTTCCTGAACTCGATGGGCGCGGACATCAAGGGCGCAGGCACCGATGTGATCAAGATCCGCGGCGTTGAGCGCCTTTCGGGGGGAACGTATTCCATTATCCCCGATCAGATCGAGGCGGGCACTTATATGGCCGCAGTCGCCGCGGCGGGCGGCGATGTGATGATCCGCAACGTCATTCCCAAGCATCTGGAATGCATCACGGCAAAGCTGTCCGAAATGGGCGTCACGATTGAGGAGTTTGACGATGCCGTGCGCGTCACGCGCGGCGCCCGGCTGCTTAAAACAAATATCAAAACGATGCCGTACCCCGGCTTTCCGACCGATATGCAGCCGCAGATGACAACGCTTTTGAGCATGGCGGACGGCACGAGCGTCGTGACCGAGGGCGTCTGGGACAACCGTTTCCGCTATGTGGATGAGCTCAAGCGCCTGGGCGCCGTCATTCAGGTAGACGGAAAGGTCGCCATTGTCGAAGGTGTCGATTGTCTGACGGGCGCGCCGATCCGCGCGTGCGATCTGCGTGCCGGCGCGGCGATGGTCATCGCGGGGCTTGCCGCGCACGGAACGACCGTGGTTGAGGACATCACCCATATTGAGCGCGGATACGAGAACATCGTAGAAAAACTGACGCAGGTCGGCGCCGATATCCGGCGTGTCGACGAGCCGGAGATTGAGCCCGTCGCCAAAGCGCAGTGATCCGCATCAGCTGAACGAAACAAGGGCTGTCTCAAAACGCCGCGTGCATGGCACCCGCGCTTTGAGGCGGCCTTTTTGATTTGGAGTACATATGAGCTTTTATTATAATATCGCAAGCGGATCAAAGGGCAACGCCGCGCTCGTCGCGGATGAACATACGTGCGTGCTGATCGACGCGGGCACTTCAGCGAGGAAGATCGTCAGCGCCATGCGTGAGATCGGCCTCGGCGCCGGAGACATCACGGCTCTTCTCATTACACACGAGCACACTGATCATATCGCGGCGCTCGAGGTGCTCGCCAAGAAGGCGGACTTTCCCATCTATGCTTCGGGCGGAACGGCTTTCGCGGTGCTGAAAAAGCTGCCGCATCTTTATGAGCGGCTGCATGCGCTCGACTGCGGTGTTGCGTTCCGGGCAGGGAACTTTACCGTGACGGCATATCCGACGCCGCACGACGCGATGGAAAGCACCGCCTATATCATCGACACCGGAAGCGGAACGCTCGGCTGCGCGACGGACCTTGGATACATGCCGGCGAGCCTTCTTTCCCGCCTCAAGGGCCTTGACCTTGTCGTACTCGAGGCCAATCATGATGAGACGATGCTGAAAAACGGGCCGTATCCGTATCCGCTCAAGCAGCGCATCCTCGGAACGCGGGGACATCTGTCCAACGCCGGCTGCGCCTGCGCCGCGGTGGAGCTGGCCGAGAGCGGAACGGGAGGATTGGTGCTGGCGCACCTGAGCGAGGAGAACAATCTGCCCGAGCTGGCCCTTCGCACGGTTGAGGATATGCTCGCGGTTCTGGATGGGCACACGATGCGCGTCGCGCTTGCCAGCCAGGAGCGGCCGACCGGCCCGATCGCACTGCGGAGCAAGGAAAGGGGCGTGCGCTGCGTCCGGAACGAGGAGAAATGCCGATGATTTCCGTGCGCCTCATCTGTGTGGGTAAGCTGAAGGAAAAGTTTTACGTCTCCGCCTGCAGCGAATACTGCAAGCGGCTGATGCCCTATGCGCGTGTCGACGTGCAGGAGATCGCCGAGGAGCGCATGCCGGACGACCCTTCGCCGGCGGAAATGGCGCAGTGCCTCAAAAAGGAAGGGCAGGCCATCCTTCGCGCGATCGTTCCCGGCTCGTTTGTCACGGCGCTCTGCATCGAAGGAACGCTCTGCTCGAGCGAGGCGCTCGCGCGGGAGATCGACCGGCGGGCGGTGTCCGGCGTGTCAAAATTTGCATTTATCATCGGCGGCTCGTGCGGGCTTTCGGACGCGGTCAAGGAACGTGCGGACTTGCGCCTGTCCATGTCGCCAATGACGTTTCCGCACCACCTTGCGCGCGTGATGCTTTTGGAGCAGCTTTACCGTGCCTTTCAGATATCCGGCGGTGGGAAGTATCATAAATGACGTCTGCCGGACTGGGAAGCGCCAGGCTGATTTATACATTTGAAATCATGCGCAATTGCACAAAAAAGGAGCTGTCCGCCATGGCGGAAAAATTTAACAAGACAAATGTGATGCGCCTGCTCGATCAGGCAAAGGTGGAATACGCATACTATACCTATGACCATGCCGACCAGTTCGCCGACGGCGTGACCGTTGCGCAGAAGATCGGCAAGCGTGTGGAGTGTGTATATAAAACGCTTGTTACGCGCGGCGCGTCCAAGGCGTTTTTCGTGTTCGTCGTACCCGTCGCGCAGGAGCTCGACCTGAAAGCGGCGGCACGCGCCGTGGGAGAGAAGTCGATCGAGATGATCCGTGTGGACGAGCTGACAAAGGTGACCGGCTATATCCGCGGCGGCTGTTCGCCGCTCGGCATGAAGAAGGCATACCGTACCACGTTCGACGAGAGCTGCCTGGCTTTTGACCGGATCCTTGTGAGTGCAGGCAGACGCGGCGTTCAGATCGAGCTCTCTCCGCGGGAACTGATCCGCCTTGCCGGCGCTGAGACCGCGCCTGTCGCCATGCAGCAGGAGGGCTGAGACGGCTGCTTTTTCAGGAAGGGAGCGCCCGCTTTAGCCCGTGGCAGAAGATATCAACACAGCGCTGTGCCGGACGGGCAGGCGCGAGGGAAAGGATGATTTTTGATGGCAAACGTACCCACTCCGCATAACGCGGCAAAAAAGGGCGATATCGCCCGCACCGTGCTCATGCCGGGCGATCCGCTGCGCGCAAAGTTCATTGCCGAGACGTATCTGGAAGATGCCGTCTGCTACAATACCGTGCGCGGCATGCTCGGCTATACGGGCTATTATAAGGGCGCGCGCATATCCGTTCAGGGCAGCGGCATGGGCATCCCGTCGATCGGTATTTATTCGTATGAACTGTGCAACTTTTACGACGTTTCCCGCGTCATAAGAGTAGGATCTGCCGGAGCGATCGCCAAAAGCCTGCAGCTGGGCGATATCGTGATCGGCATGGGCGCGTGTACGGATTCGAATTTCACCATGCAGTATGGCCTACACGGCACATATGCGCCGGTGGCGGATTATGCGCTGCTGGAAAAAGCGGTCGAGGTCGCGCGTTCGCACGGCTGGCGCCATCAGGTCGGCAGCCTTCTGTCCTCGGACGTGTTTTATAACGACACGCCCGGCTTCCTGGAGAGCTGGAACAAGATGGGGGTGCTTGCCGTTGAGATGGAGGCGGCGGGCCTTTACGCCACGGCGGCCCGCGCGGGGAAGGCGGCGTTGTGCATCGCCACGATCTCCGACTGTCCGCTCACAGGGGAGGCGACCAGCGCAGAGGAGCGGCAGACGGGCTTTACGAAAATGATGGAAACGGCGCTTGAAACAGCAGCCGCTTTTGAAAAGACAGAGACAGAGAAATAAAATCGTCCGGGTGCTGATTCCGGGCGGAGAAGGGTGTGTTCGGGATATGAGACGAGGAGGAAAACGCGCGCTGAAGGTTCGCCATGGCAAACTGCTTGTGCTTCTTCCGCTGATCACGGTGGCGCTCATCTGTACGGCGTTTGCGTTCAAGGCGGTGCTCGGCCGCGCGGGCACGAACGCGGACGCGGGCCCGGGCGAAATGCCGCCCGGGCAGGGAGAACCGGCCGCGCCGGATGACGCGGCGCAGGAAGCGGCCGCACTCGAGGCGCAGAAAACAGCCGCCCGCGCCGAACTTCTGACGAAGGCGGAGCGCCTGTATCAATCGTATTTTTACGATGAAGTCATCGCGCTGCTGGACGAGCACCCCGATCTTGCCAATGCGGAGACCGAGGCGCTTGCGAAAGCTGCTGCGCAGGGCAAGGCCGCTCTTGTAAAATACGAGGACGGGGCAAAGCACGTCTTTTTCCACAGCCTCATCGTCTATCCCGAGCTGGCTTTTGACAACAAGGGGCACCCCGCTGAGGGGTACAATATGTGGATGACGACTGTCAGCGAGTTCAAGAAGATGCTGCCCCTCTTTTACGAAGGCGGCTATGTGCTCTACGATATTGAGAGCCTTGTGAACGTCGCGCCGGACGGAACCGTCACCCAGGCGGACATCATGCTCCCGCCCGGCAAAAAGCCGCTGATTATTTCCATCGACGACGTGGACTATTACGATTATATGAAGCCCGACGGGTTTGCCGACCGTCTGACGGTCAACGACAAAGGCGACGTGGTCACCGTTGTGCGCGCGCCCGACGGCACGGAGAGCGAGACATACGACGGCGATGTCATGCCCATCCTGGACGAGTTTGTCAAAGCGCACCCCGATTTTTCCTACCGGGGGGCGAAGGGCGTCGTTGCCACGACCGGCTATCAGGGCGCTTTCGGCTACCGCATCACCGACCTTGAAGGAGATGAGCTCGCCGCCGCGATTGAGCAGGTCAAAAAGATATCCAGCCGCCTGCGCGAAACGGGGTGGAAGATTGCCAGCCACAGCTATACGCATAACGGCTATTTCCGCGACGGAACGATTACGCTCGACGAGATGAAGAGCGACACCGACCGCTGGAATACGCTCATCCGCCCGGCTGTGGGCGACACGCCGATTTATATTTCGCCCTTCGGCGTCAGCTTTAAGGACGACGATATCCGCTACAGGTATCTGATGGACAACGGCTTTCACATTTACTGCCCCGTCGGCGCGAATATGGGTACGTATTTTAATGGCGACAACATGGTGCAGAACCGCCTGAACCTGGATGGATATACGATGATCAAGCATCCCGAGCGCGTATCGAAATACTATTTCGACCCTGCGCTCGTACTGGATCCCGCGCGCCCGCCGCTCGACTGACGGGAAGATAAACGTCCGGCGCCCGCA
>CAKTWY010000077.1 GCA_934630445.1 uncultured Eubacteriales bacterium | reverse complement strand
CAGGACGGGGGCGCTCATATGCCCGGAAAAGGAGACCGCCGCAAGATGGGAGGGATCGATTGTTCTCAGGCATTCGCGCGTCGCCTGGCAAACTGCCTGCCACCACAGCCGGGGGTCCTGTTCCAGCGCCCCTTCCGGGCGCGGCGGGTAAGCGACGCTCGCGCGCGCATATACTGCGCCGACAGGGTCCGTCACAATACATTTGACGGCGCTTGTGCCCACGTCAATGCCGCACAACAGCTCGGAATGCATAGGACAAGTCTCCTTTTATGTATAGATGTATAGATAAATTTGGATAAAATTTACAGCGCGCGCACGCGGTTGCGATAAGCGGCGATATATCCCAGGTTCTTTTCATAACCGCCCTCTGTATTGCCGCTGGTGAAGACGGGCGGCGTCATGCCGTTTTGCCGGTAACGCTCCAGAATTTCTGCGATAAGAGCGTTCAGCAGCGTGCATCCGACTACCGTGGAACCTGGTACGGCGCTTACTGTGCTGCTCAGGCGGAGCAGCGCGTCTCCGCAGGGGATTTGCGTGTCGATGACGAGATCTGCGATATCCGCCAGATGTTCGCCGGTGGGGTAGCGGGAAGGGTGGTTCAGATAGCAGCATGAAGTCAGAGCGACGACGGAAAGGCCTTTTTTCTTGGCAGAGATGGCCATCTCGATGGGCAGGGCGTTGATGCCTGAGGTGGAAAAGATGAGCAGGCATTCGCCGGCATGTACCTCGTAATTTGCGAGGATGAGTTCGGCATAACCGCTCATGCGCTCAATCTGCGAGCTTTTGACCGCGCCCTCATGGAGCATGGTGCTGGTCTCGAAGATAGGATTGATTGGCACCAGCCCGCCGGCGCGGTAGAAGCACTCCTCCGATAGAATGTGGGAGTGGCCGCAGCCGAACACATGAAGAAGCGCATCCTTTCTGAGTGAAGAAAAGATCAGATCAGCCGCGCGTTCAATCTGTTCTGCCTGCGAGTCGATGACCCTTTGCGTAAGCGCCAACACCTCGGTGGTATATTGTTTTGCCAGCATTGTTTCACCTCCTAAGGTGGAGCGGATTAATCCCATCCGTGCTCAAGCAGAAATTCACGCGCCTCTTCAGCCACGCGGTCAAAATCGCAGAACTGGATGCCGGATGGATCGCCTACGCCGTAGAGACCGCCGTTTTGGAAGCCTTCCCACTCAACCGCGCAGTAATCTTCAAAACCGGCTTCCTTGAGTGCGGCCGCCATTTCTTCAAAAATAACGAAACCAGCTCCGTACCAGACGTGCTGCGACTGCATAATATTCGGGAAGCCGACTTCGTCCTTTACGTGTACGGATTTAATACGTTTGCCGATTTTGCGGATCGCCTCCGGAATCGGCATCTTGGGTTTTACCGTTGTATAGAAGGTTCCAACATCGACGCAGCTGTAAAGGTTGGGCATGTCGACCTCGTCAAAGAGCTTGAGCAGCGCGTCCACCGTGTTCACAACCGTGCCCTGTATCAGTTCAATGCAGACGTCGACTTCCTTTGTCATGCCGTACTCGCACACTTCACGGGTCGCCTCGACAGCCTGACGCCATGCAACGCGGTGGGGAATAAGCACATATAGCGGAGGATCATAAAAACCGTCTCCGAGAAGTGTGGTGACCGTCTTGCAGCCCATGTCGGCGGCGGCGTCAATCGCGCGTTTAAACCGGTCGATACCGGCGCGCCTGTCAAATTCGCGCGGGGATACGAACGTCGTATGGCACCCGATCGAGGCAAAGGCAAGTCCGGTCTCCTCCATCGCTTTTCGCACGAGCTGGACCTCCTGCGCGTATTCCTCGGCGGGAATGCCCTGGATTTTCGGATAGAGCACATCAAAACCCTCATACCCAAAATCGCGGATTTTGTAGATGAGCTCGTGCAGCGGAATGTCACCCCAGGAATTCCATGCCGGGCCGCAAAGCTCCAGGCGTCCCCATGGCATGTTTGGCCAGATCTCCATGGATAATTTCAAATGTGACATGCGTGACCCTCCTTAAATAAAAATATATGAAGCGGCAGGCGTCAATTCGGCGCGCCGGCATCATCGAGCCGCAGTTCGACCTCGAACTGAAATTTATCCGTGCGGTAATAAGATTCAACATATTCAACCGCCCGTCCGGCGCAGTCGCGCGTGACGCGGCGTATGTGAAACGTCAGCGTTTTTTCGGGCAGACCGAGAAGATGGCACACCTTCGCCGGGGTCTGACAAACCTCGATTGTCTCACGTGCCGATGCCAGGTGCAGTCCGCACACCTTGCTGAGCGTTTCATAAAGAGAGCGGTCGGTCAGATCGATATCGAGTATGCGCGCCGCCTTCTCATAGAGAAGATGCGAGCATTCATATGCATGCGGCGCGCCGTTGGCCAAGCGGATACGGCCAAGCCGTACAACACGTTCTTCCGGTTTGATGGACAGCTGGGATGCGACTGCCTGCCCTGCGGCCATCACCTCGCAGAAAAGTACCTGGTTTGCCGGCACCATGCCGCGCTGTGTAACATCCATGGTAAAACTTGTAAGCGAAGTGAGCGGCTGATTCAATTTGGCTTTACTGACAAAGGTGCCTTTTCCTTTTTGACGCACGATGAGGCCGCGGCTGACGAGCACTTCAACCGCCTGGCGCACAGTCATGCGGCTGACGGAAAAGGTCTCGCACAGTTCGCGCTCGGTGGGGATGAGATCGCCGTTTTCAAGATGCTTTTCCTCAATCAAGCGGCAAAGATATTCGGAAATCTGATGATAAACCGGGATAGGGCTGTTTTTATCAATAAAGGGGCGCGGCATGGCGTCACATCCAATCGTATAGAGGTACAGACAAATTGTTCTGATGTCATAAGAATACGAGATGAATGACGGCGCGTCAATAGATTTTTGAATGAAAAAAAACAACAGAATCATCTTTGGAGAATGCAACAGTTACAGCTGGATGAAATGGTTAAAATGCACAATAAATTCGAAAAATATTTAAAAAGTTGTATAGAACAACACAAATAAAATGTATATGCAGAAAAAATATAGCGTCGTGAATTCATACCAAATATTTGCATAAAAGAGGGGAGGAACACATGCGTTTTCGTAAAATTTCGTTATTGTGCTGCAAACTGTATGGAGAGTTTTGGACGCTTTTGTCCTTGTCCGGCGCACGCAGACGAAGCTATAATAGAGACAGTTTAATGGAAGAAAGGCGCGTGCTGAATGATGAAGAAGATCGCTGACCTGATCAAAAAAATGACACTGGAAGAAAAAGCAGGTCTTTTGTCGGGCCTGGATCAGTGGCATACAAAACCGGTAGAGCGGCTGGGGGTGCCAAGCGTGATGATGACGGACGGGCCGCATGGCATGCGCAAGCAGGCCGGGCAGGTCGATCAGCTCGGACTTGTGAGAAGTGTGGAAGCGGTGTGCTTCCCCTCGGCATCGGCGCTCGCATGCTCGTTTGACAGGGAGCTGATGCGCACGCTCGGCGGCGCGCTCGGCGAGGAGTGCCGCGCGGAGGATGTTGCGATTTTGCTCGGTCCGGCCATCAATATCAAGCGCACCCCTCTGTGCGGCAGGAATTTTGAGTACTTGAGCGAGGATCCGTATCTCACTGGCGAACTTGCAGCGGGGTATATCCAGGGCCTGCAGGCGCATGACGTCGGCGTCAGCGTCAAGCACTTTGCCGCCAATAACCAGGAGTACCGCCGCATGAGCGTGAACGCCGAAATCGACGAGCGCACCCTGCGTGAAATTTATCTGGCCGGGTTTGAGACCGCTGTAAAAAAGGCGAAGCCGTGGACCATGATGTGCTCGTATAACCGCATCAACGGCGTATATTCGTCGGAAAACGGAAGATTGATGAATGATATCCTGCGCGGAGAATGGAACTTTGACGGTTTTGTCATGACTGACTGGGGCGCGATCAACGACCGCGTGCGCGGTGTGGAAAGCGGGATTGACCTTGAGATGCCGTCTTCCGGAGGAATGACTGACCGGGAGATCGTCGCGGCGGTGCGCTCCGGCGCGCTGGATATTTCCCTTGTGGACCAGGCTGCCGCGCGCATACTGGATATCGTCTGCCGTTATCATGATTCCGATCAGAAGCGCGCGCCGTATGACAGGGAGCGGCACCATGCGCTTGCCCGGAAGATCGCCGGCGAATGCATGGTGCTCCTGAAAAACGACGGCGTTCTGCCGCTTTTCCGCGGCATGCGCGCGGCGTTTATCGGCGCATTTGCCGAAAGGCCGCGCTATCAGGGCGGCGGCTCGTCGCACATCAACGCCTTTCGCGTCACGTCCGCGCTCGAAGCGGCGCGCGGCAGGGCGGAGATTACGTTTGCGCCGGGCTACGATGTGATGAAGGACGAGGCGGACAGCGCGCTGATCGCGCAGGCGGTCGAGGCCGCGCGGGCGGCCGAGGTCGCGGTTGTCTTTGCCGGCCTGCCGGACAGGAAGGAGAGCGAAGGCTACGACCGTGAGGATATGCGTCTTCCCGCCGGACAGAATGCGCTGATCGAAGCGGTTTGCGCCGTGCAGCCGAACACGGTGGTTGTGCTTCACGCCGGTTCGCCGGTGGAGATGCCCTGGATAGATAAGGTGCGCGGCCTGCTTGATGTTTATCTCGGCGGGCAGGCTGTGGGAGAAGCGACGGCAGACGTGCTCTTCGGCGACGTCAATCCCTCCGGCAAGCTGGCCGAGAGCTTCCCACAAAAGCTGGCGCACAACCCGAGCTATCTCAATTATCCCGGAGAGGGAGATACTGCGCACTACCGCGAAGGCGTTTTTGTCGGTTACCGGTATTATGACAAAAAGGAGATGGACGTGCTCTTTCCCTTTGGATTTGGCCTGAGCTACACCACATTTGCCTATTCAAATCTCAAAATTGCGAAAGATGGAGAAAGTGTGCATGTTTCGGCTGATGTGACGAACCAGGGCACACGGGCCGGACGCGAGGTCGTACAGCTTTATGTCGGCAAAAAGGCGTCGGCGGTCAGCCGTCCGGTACGCGAGCTGCGGGAATTTGCCAAGATTGCGCTCGAGCCGGGCCAGACAAGCACGGTTTCCTTTACGCTGGACAGGCGCGCGTTTTCTTATTACGAGGAAACCATCGCCGACTGGTATGTCGAGGGCGGAACGTACGAGATCGCGCTCGGCGCTTCCTCGCGCGATCTGCCGCTTGTCGCAACGGTGGAAATGACGCAGAGCGCTGTACTTCCGTTCCGCGTTACACTCGACACGGTCCTGAGCGACATCTGGGCGCACGGCCTGAAGTCGGAGAAGCTCGACCGCGTTATGGAAAAGACGGGGTATCTTGCAATATCGGACAGTGAGGACGGACTGGGTGAGAGCACTGCGCGCATGATGCGCGAGGTCGCGGGGAACTCGCCGCTTCACGCTTTGCGCTCACCGGCAAGGGGAACGCTCACCATGCAGGAGCTTTCCGAGCTGGCGGACGAGCTGAACGCCATTCTGGCGGCGTGCGGTGAGGAGAAAGGCGAATAGCGAACCACAGAGCCTTACAATCCGCTGTAAGGCTGACATGGAAAAACCAGGCCGCTTCAGTCAAGCGGCCTGGTTTTTCTATGGAACGGTTTGTTTGAAGCGGTGCATGCTGTGAGGAGAAAGCAGGCATATTGTTTTTCACACAAATTGTGCTATACTATGCTTAATCAATCCGAGCAAAGTTTTTGGAGAGGAAGGAACACATCATGACACATATCACGAACGTTACAGTTCTGGGAGACGATTTTCAGCTTCATCAGGGCAGCAGCGTTACCTTTGAAAACGGCACGATCACGGCAGTGGGCGCCCCCGCGCCGGCCGGCGCGGAAGTGGTAGACGGAGCGGGCGGCACGCTGATCCCCGGCTTTGTCGACGTGCATACGCACGGCTGCGCCGGGCACGACACCTGCGATGCAGATGATGAGGGCCTGCGTGCCATGGCGCGGCAGTATGCGTCGAAAGGCGTTACATCGACGCTTGCAACTTCCATGACAATAGCGCCCGAACGGCTCAAAAACGTGTTTGAAACCGTGCGCCGCGTCATGGATGAAGGCACCGGTGCGGCGACGATCCGCGGCATCTACATGGAAGGACCGTTTTTTAACGCCGCCAAAAAGGGCTGTCAGGCAGGCGAATATCTCCTGAATCCTGATTTTGCGCTTTTTTCATCGCTCAATGCGGCGAGCGGCGGCGCAGTGCGCATCGTGGCGGTCGCACCGGAGCTGCCCGGAGCGATGGAGTTTATCGAAAAAGCGTCGAAGGTGGCAAAGGTCACCCTCGCGCATACGACGGCCAATTACGAATGCGCGGGCCGCGGCATCGAAGCGGGGGCCGGACATATCACACATACCTTTAACGCCATGCCCCCCTTCCTGCACCGCGACCCGGGGGTCGTGGGCGCGGCGCTCGATCATGAGAACGTGCGCATGGAGCTGATCTGCGACGGGATCCATCTGCACCCTGCCGTTATCCGCATGATGTTCCACGCCGCCGGGGCCGGGCGCCTCGTCCTGGTCAGCGATTCGATGAGCGCCGCCGGCGTTGCCGACGGTGAATATGAGCTTGGCGGGCAGAAGGTCACAGTCAGCAATGGCAGGGCCACACTCGACGACGGAACGATCGCAGGATCGGCGTCAAATCTGCTTGACTGCGTGAAAAACTGCGTGCGCTTCGGTGTGGCGTTTGAAGACGCCGTTCGCGCTGCGACCATCAATCCGGCCGATGAGATCGGCCTGGCGGATCATATCGGCAGCATCGCTGTCGGGAAGGAAGCGGACCTTGTGCTCCTGAATGGCGCCTTTGATATTGAGCGCGTGTATATTGCAGGCAAACTTTTTCAGTGACTGCGCGCATGCTCGCGTTTGAGCCGCGCGGCGATTGCCTCCATATGCCTGCCGTCGGTGCCGCAGCAGCCGCCGAAAATTTTCAGCCTATGCATGCGCAGAAGCGCCGCCATGCCGTCGGCGAGGGCTTCCGGCGGGGAACTTTCATAGCCTGAGGCGCCGTCGAGCGCCTCGGGCGGCAGGGCGGAGGCATTGGCTTGGATGCCGAGAAAGCGTCGGCGCACAGTCTCCGTCTGATTGAAGGGCTGGGCGAGCGCTTCGAGAAGGACAAGGGGATGCACGCAGTTGGTCATGTAGCAAAGCGGCTTTTTTTCGACGGTACGATCGATTGCGGCGATTGCGTCATGGATCGCGGTGCCGTCGATCAGCCGCCCGTTTCTGCGGATCATGAAGCTGATAATGTATGTAAGGCCCGCTCCTTCCATCGCCTGGGCCATACCGATGGCTTCCGGCAGGGAAGGCATAATGCCGGCATACAAAAAGTCCGCTCCGGCGTGCGCGAAAAGGCATGCCTGCCATGCGTGAAAACGCTTTGCGTCACTGGGGCCGAGCGCGCTCTGTGCGCTGTAAGCATCGCCACGGCAGCCCATCAGACCGCCGACATACATTTCGATCCCGCTCTCACGCGCCAGAGCACGCAGAAAAGCAACGTTGTCTTCGATAATTGCGCCGCCGAAGCGCGAGCGCAGCACACGCTCGCGGTTGGCGCGCCGCGTCGGCGTGGTCGCGATAAATGGCAGGCCATGCCTGCGCGCAGTGGCGATATAGCCGTTCCAAAGTGCGGCGAGCGCTTCGCGCCCGGCGTTTTCGTAAATGAGAGAGGCGAGCGCTACATCCTCATCAAAAGAGAGGTGCCGCTCGCGCCGGAGCCGCTCGGCGAGCGCGCCTTCCATCAGCAGAATATCGTTTTGTTCGAAACAGGAGATCAGCGACATATCCTTTTGCCTCCTTGCTTTTCGTAAAACAGACGGAAAAGCGGTTTGTTTGGCGGATAATTGCGTATGAAACTACGCATTTTGAGCCAATACTAAGCCTGTAGCAAAACGCCGGATACGGAGGTGAGCGCATGGCATCCAAGCGTGACTTTGAACGCGATTTGAATCGCAACAGCTACTTCCTTTCCCTTCCGCACTTTGTGCAGGAGAGCATCCGACAAAGCGGAGTCGAGGTATGCTGTGATGATGATTTAAAGCGCATCGCAGAGAATCTGATGAAGGGGAACTCCTGACAAGCAAACAGGCGGAGCGCAGCGATTGAGCGAGCCGCCCGAAGGCCGGTTCATCCGAACAGCGTGTTGTACGGATGGATCGGCCTTTTTCTGTTTGATGCACAGTATGACAAATGCCCGCCGTACAAACCCGCTATGCAGTTTGAAACGTGCGGTCATGTTATGCCTGGATCTTTCCGGCAGACGTTAGTTCTGCTCCGTATCTGCCGTGCGCAGAAGCCCTGTGAGAAAACGCAGAAATTCTTCGTTTGTAGGCGCTGTACACGCCGCAGTGTCGGCGCCGGGCGGGTGCTTCCAGACAAGGCGTATCGCCTCAGTTATTTCTGCCTTCACTTTTTCAGGAGAAGTGTGGTGCTGTTCTGCTATTTTCTCATAAATTTCATCGATTGTCATCATATTTTTCCTCCATAAATGGATTGCACCTGTATAAGTGCAATTTTACCATAAAATACCTTTATCATCAAAGGAAAATATTGGTATTTTCGCGGAGGTACACAGACATTGGATTTTACATATGACAAGCGTTTAGGCGGACAGATCCGCACACTGCGTGAGAGGCAGAATTGGACGCAGGAGCAGCTTGCCGCGCGTCTGCAGACTTCGGGCTGTGATATTACAAGAAGTGCGCTTGCAAAAATCGAGGTAGGGCAGAGGCACTTGTATGCAGGAGAGATCAAAGCAATAAAAGAAATTTTTGGCATACCGTATGAAGAGCTGTTTCTATAGTCTGTGCTGCGTATAAAGGTCAAACACGGCGCTGAATAAAAACGTGCTTTTATCGGTGCGTTATGGTACAATAATCTCAAAATGAACGCTTGCGTTCATTTTGTACACGGGGGCAGGCTGCCGCCGATTGCGGCGGCTCAAAGTATGCGGCCGGGAAGTGAATCCCCGGTCGCACGGAGATTCAGTGCCTGCGGGCACAGGTTTTGAAATAAGCCTGCGCTTTGCTTTTACAGAATAGAAATGGGCCGGAGAAGGCCCTTCAAATGGGGGAGGATATGATGAAAAACCGTGTCGTGGTGAATATCCTTGGCGAGAATTATACGCTCCTCGCCGACGAAAATGAGGAATACGTCTTAAAAACAGCCGATCTTGTGCGCGGTAAGATCGACGAGATCGTCAAGGCCGCCCCGGTGCCGACGCTGAACGCGGTCGTGCTCGCGGCGCTCAACATTGCCGACGAATACTATAAAGCGGTCGACGCGGCGGACAATATGCGCGCGCAGATGAAGAGTTACCTGGACGATGCCTCGCGCCTGCGCGCGGAGCTGAATGAGACGCGCCGCGAGCTGAACAAGCTCAAGAGCGGCAGATAGCGCGCGGGAGGCGACGCATGCAGGAGATAGAACTTCTCTCGCCGGCCGGCTCGATGGAGTCGCTGCGCGCCGCCGTGCAGAACGGCGCCGGGGCGGTGTATTTCGGCCTTCCGGCCTTCAACGCCCGCAGGAATGCGAAAAATATCGCGGAGGATGAACTATCCGCCGCCGTCGCGTACTGCCATGTGCGCGGGGTGAAGGTGCACATCACGCTCAACACCCTCCTTTTTGACCGCGAGTTTTCCGCGGCGGCGGAGCTTGTCGAGAAGATCGCCCGCGCCGGGGCGGACGCCGTCATCGTGCAGGACCTGGGCGTCGCGCGCATGGTGCGCACGGTCGCGCCGGAGCTTGCGATGCATGCGTCGACACAGCTGTCCATCCACTCGGTCGAAGGCGCCGAGACGGCACGCCGTCTCGGCTTTTCGCGCGTGGTGCTCGCGCGCGAGCTGCCGCTGCGCGAAATTGCGCGCATCACGCGCGAGAGCGGCGTCGAAACGGAGATATTCGCCCACGGGGCGCTGTGCATGTGCTATTCCGGCCAGTGCTATATGAGCGCCGTCATCGGCCGCAGGAGCGGCAACCGCGGCATGTGCGCCCAGCCGTGCCGCCTGAAGTACCAGTTTCCCGGTGCGGCGGCGGGGGAGGTTTTGAGCCTGAAGGACCTGTCCGTCGCCGGATACTTAAACCGCATCCGCGAGATGGGCGTCGCGTGTCTGAAGATCGAAGGGCGCATGAAGCGGCCTGAATACGTCGCCGCCGTGACGCGTGTTTACGCCGACGCGCTCACGGACGGGCGCGAGCCGACGCAGGAGGAAATGGAGCTGCTGCGCCGCGTCTTTTCGCGCGACGGCTTCACGACAGGCTATCTGGAAGGGAAGACGGGCGCGCACATGTTCGGCACGCGCAGCGAGACGGGCGCGCATGAACTGCGCGAACTTTATGCCCGCGCGCGGGAGAGCTACGAAAACGGGCGGGAGAATCCGCTCGTGCCCGTGGCGTTTTCCTTTGACGCACGGCGCGGGCGCATGATGCGCCTGACCGCCGTGGACCACGACGGCAACCGCGCCGAGGTCACAGCCGCGCCCGCGCAGGCCGCGCGCACGCGCGAGACGACCATCCTCGATGTGCGCGACAAGCTGAAAAAGACCGGCGGCACGCCGTATTTCGCCAGCAAGACGGACATCTGGATCGACGACGGGCTGATGGCAAGCGTGTCCGTGTTAAACGATATGCGCCGCCGCGCCTTAAAAGAACTGACCGACGCGCGCGCGCGTGTGCCCGTGCGGGAGACGCATCCGTTCCAGGCGGGCCTGCGGCGGATCAATGAGCGGGGAAGGCCGGGCGTGCGCGCGTCGCTCGCCAGCGCGCGCCAGCTGTCGGACGAGCTTGTCGAGACGGCGCCCGAGGTGATCATCCTGCCGCTGGAAGCACTCGTCCAGGGCGCGGACACGGTGCGCGCGTATATGCAGCGCGGGCAGGTGTTCGCCTTTTCGATGCCGCGCGCCGCGTTTGACAGCGAGCGCGAGGCGCTCTTCCGCCTGGTGGACGAGGCGTGCGCTTTGGGCGTGCGCGACGCGTATGTCGGTATGTGCGACTATCTTTCGGAACTTTCGGCGCGCGGGGTGCGCGTGCACGGCGATTACGGACTCAACATCACCAATTCCCAGTCGCTCAAGACGCTGCGCGCGCTCGGCTTTGTCAGCGCGACGCTCTCCTTCGAGCTGACGGTGCAGCAGGCGGCCGGCATATCCAAGGGCATGGATACGGAAATGATCGTGTACGGCCGGCTGCCGCTCATGGTGTTTCAAAATTGCATCATCAAGGCAAACCGCCGCAAATGTGCCTGCGATGGCGTGAATACGCTGACGGACCGCACGGGGCGGGCGTTCCCGGTCCTGCGGGAATACGGCTGCAGGAACGCGCTTTATAACGCAACAAAGCTCATGCTTTCCGATAAGCTGGCGGATTTTTCGCGCATCGGCCTGGCCGGGATGCGGCTGCTCTTCACGACGGAGAACGCGCGCGAGTGCGCGGAGGTCGCGCGCGCGTATGCCGCGGGCGAGGCGCTGCCGCTGGCGGAGTTCACAAGGGGACTCTACTACCGCGGAGTGGAGTAAGTTCCAGCGCCGAGCCGCCGCGCCGTGACGATCTCGACGGGTGGGCAAGGCGCTTCGTTTAGGATGACAGGTATATCCATTCTGTCATTCTGAGGCCGTAAGGCCGAAGAATCCCGTCCGTAGGAGGATGTGCTCCGGCTGACGGCCGGGGTCCTCGCGTGCCCAACTAAGTCTGCCGTTCTACGCACGGGATCCTCGTGTGCCCCGGAGGGGTA
>CAKTWY010000076.1 GCA_934630445.1 uncultured Eubacteriales bacterium | reverse complement strand
GCCCAACCTACACGTTTTCGGTACGCGCGCCTTTCCTCAACCCAGGTCGCGGCGCAAAACGGCCGGCGCGCGCCCGTTTATGCGGGCGCGAAGCCGGCCGCCGATCGGTTTTGCGTTTTTACAGCGCAGCGCGCTTCAGATGATCTCCAGCCCGTCGCGGTCCGGCAACGGCGCGAACGGCACAGCCGGAAGCGTCTGATACCAAAATGCGACCGACGCGATATCATCCTGAAGCGGGAGGTAGCGCCCGCCGCTCCTCCATCCGAGCGCCTGGATCGTCACGCGCAGGTCGCTTTCAAACCGGACGGGGTCCGTGATGTGGAAGCGGTACATCCCGAAGCGCTGCTGCGAGCGGTACTCGCCATCCGGCCTGAGCACCTGCGCAAGGCCCGCATATGGCGTTGTATATTCCTGATATTGATGTGTTTTCTGGTTCTCAAAATTATACGAACCGCAGAAATAGTCCTCCGTTCCGGTGGTGCAGATCGTCGGGTAATCCGTATCCCCGTCAAGGTAGAACTTCATCTCTCCCTCTCCCCACCAGCCGGTGTTGTTGACCCCCCAGCACATGTAGGTGCCGACATAGTGCCCCTTTCCCCGCGCTTCAAGCACAGGATAGACCGCTTTATACGGCAGGGGGTTGACGCGCCTGAACTGCGCGTGGAAATACGCCGCGTCATCCGGCACCTGCGTGAGCACGTAATCGATCTGATAAAAGATCGAGCGCGACTGCTCCGAGCGGTTCTCCAGGGTGATCCTGCACTGGCGCCGAAACGGCATGGGCCAATAGCAGTTGAAGGCGCTTCCCGGGTTGACGCACACGGGCAGCGCGCTTATCTGGGCGTATTCCCCCCAGCCGCAGCAGAAAAAGTCGCCCACCGGGCACTCGACCGACGGTGTGTCGCTCCCGTCCCAGTAAATGCGGAGAATCAGCTCCCGCCACGCACCCGTGGGCGTCAGCCAGATATGCGTGATCGCTCCGCTCCCGCCGATATCCGCGAGCGTCGCTGTTTCATTCGGCTGCATCACGATGTAAGGGTTGACTTTCCATCCCGTTCCCAGGTCGCGCGCCGCGGCCGCCGCAGTGCCGCTTTCCAGCGTGGCCATGCCGCCGCGTCCTTTCGCGCCGTCGTAATTCTCAGGCGAAATGGACCGTGAGCGCGCGTCCGACAAGCGAAAAATACTTGTCATATCCGTTCCAATGCCGTTAAAACCTATGCCTTTCAAATCCTTCTCCCCCTTACCGCGCCGTCGCAGCGCGTTCTGTTTTTCTTATACCACAGGCGCATGGACGATGCAACCCTTTTTATTCTCAAACCGCTTGGCAAGCCGGGCGCTCTCCCGCCCTTCCGGCTGGCAGAACGCCGCGCCGCCGGCGCAAAAAAATGCTGCGTAAACAGACCGGCGATCGGTTTGTTCACGCAGCCATGTTTTATAAAATGATACAGATCAGCCCGCCCGAGCCTTCATTGATGATGCGCTGCAGCGTCTCCTGCAGCTTCATGCGCGCATCCTCGGGCATGCGGTTGAGCTTGTTGTTCAGGCCTTCATTCACCAGTTCGGAGAGGGACTTTCCAAAAATATTGCTCTCCCAGATGCGGCCCGGCTCTCCGTCAAACTCGGACAGGAGGTAATGCACCAGTTCCTCCGACTGCTTTTCGGATCCCACAGTCGGAGAGACCTCTGTTTCGATGTCCGCGCGGATCATATGGATCGACGGAGCCGACGCCTTCAGGCGCACGCCGTACTGGCCGCCCTGTTTGACCATCTCCGGCTCTTCCAGCCTCAGCTCCTCCAGCGTTGGCATGACGATGCCGTAGCCCGTCTGCCGCACACGCTCCAAAGCGCCCGCAAAGCGGTCGTACTCCCGCTTCATATCCGCAAGGCCGCACAGAAGGGTCAGCAGTGCGCCGTCGTTTTGCACCGCAAAACCGGTCTGCTTGGACACGATATCGTAAAAAAGCGATTGGGGAACCACTACGCTCACGATCGCTGTTCCGTCGCCCGGACTCATCTCGTCAAGCCGGCCGGCCGTGATGCTCGGACTTTCGGAAAGCGCTTCCGCCGCGCCCCGGAGACGTTTGAGCCGGTCGGCCTGCTCGCCCATGCTGCGCACGGCGGCATAGATCTCCTCTTTAAGCGGATGCTTTGCAGGGAGAGAGTTGACCCACGCGGGAAGGCGCACAGCGATCTCACGCACGGGGAACTCATACAGCACGGCGCGCAGGATTTCCGCGATTTTATCGCCGGTGAGCTTCATGCAGTTGACGGCCATCGCCGTCACACCCCAGCGCTCTTCCAGATTTTTGCGCACGGACTGCGCGCGCTCGCCTTCCGGGTCGGTGGAGTTGACGAGCACCAGAAAGGGCTTGCGGATCTCCTGCAGCTCGCGGATCACGCGGCCTTCCGGCTCGACATAGTCCTCGCGCGGGATCTCCGTAATCGAGCCGTCGGTCGTAACGACAAGCCCGATGGTCGAATGCTCGGCAATGACCTTCCGTGTGCCGAGTTCGGCCGCTTCGCTCATGGGAACTTCCTTTTCCGACCAGGGTGTATGTACCATGCGCGGTGCGTCGCCTTCAAGGCTTCCCAGCGCGCCGTGAACCATATAGCCGACGCAGTCGATCATGCGCACTTTGAAGGCCGCGCCACCCTCCATCGTCAGCTCCACCGCCTCCTCGGGCACGAACTTCGGCTCGGCCGTCATGATCGTCTTGCCCGACGCGCTCTGCGGCAATTCATCCTTCGCGCGCTCACGGCGGTATGGGTTGTCGATACGCGGCAGGACCATCGTCTCCATAAACTGCTTGATGAAGGTGGATTTGCCCGTGCGCACCGGCCCGACGACGCCGATATAGATGTCGCCGCCCGTGCGTTTGGCGATCCCTTCGTAAATATTGCGGTTTTCCAATGCCTTTTCCTCCTTTTTACTGCGAAATCGGGATCAGCACAAGCTCTCCCGGGCGGATGTGCGCGCCGTCTTCCAAACCGTTTGCATCCAGAATATGCCTGCAGGTGGTGTTATATTTTTTCGCCAGCGCCCAGCAGTCCTCGCCGGGGGTCGGATAGCACAGGATGATGCCCGCGTCGGTATACGGCGCTTTTTCATGTTCTTCATCGATCACAAGCGCGCTCACCGGGGAGAGGGCCGCTTCCCCGGTGCGCTCGGCCGCAGCCGTCACCACACAGGCAAAGCTGATCCCGCCGTCCGCCGTCACCGCGGCGGATGTTTTTACGTCGCAGTCGGAAACGCGAAGGCCCTCCACACCATCCGCGACCGGGATCTCAACGGGAAGGACCGCACTGGCAAGACCGAGCTGCCCGTCCTCGGCGGCGTATACCGCCTGGGCGCTGACCTCCGCGCGCGCAATGGCCCCATCCAGCGAGAACGCCGAGCAGAAACCTGCACAGGTCAGAACCGTGCGCGCCTGCGCGTCGCCAGCCGCCGTCTTTTCCGCCTCGCCCCGCAGCGTAAGCGTACCGGACGCGCGCGGCAAGGCCAGGTTCGCATGCTCGCATCTGACGTTGCGGCGCAGGCTGTACGCATCCGCCAGATAGGCAATGTCCTGTTTCCTCAGCGCGACAACCGTCATCTCCGCACCGATGGAGGCGCTCAGCCCGCCGGCCTCTCCGGCGTTTTCAACAGGCGTCAGTTCAAAGGAGCGCAGGGTGCAGCGCGGGGTGACGGCGGCGTTTTCGTTCAGGCCGTCGATATCAAAAATCTGCGTAAAAGGAATCATAAACTCCATGCGGTGGAGCTTGTCACCGTCTTTGGAAGTGTAGAGCCCGTCGATGACGACGTTCCCGCGCACCAGAGCCTTGTTCGTCAGCGCCTTTGCCTCGTCCGCAGCGAAGGAAATATCCGAGCGCACGATCTGCCCGATCGGCTCGCTCCCCGGTGAAAGCTCAAGGTCCTCCATCACGGAAAAATTTTTCTGCCGGATATCAAAAGGGAGCGTGACCGTCTCCTTCTTTTCCAAGGTACACAGTGTGTCGTCCGCGCCGGAAAGCTCGATCCCGGCATTCTTCTGCATTTTGCGGTAAGCGCGGACATAGAGGTTGATCTTCATCTCAGCGCTGGCTTTGCGGGAATTGACCATGCGCGCGTTTGCGCCCGCCGGCGTCGCCCAGGCGATCACGCTGTCGCCCTCCGCAAGGCCCCGAATCTCAGCTACATGCGCGAAGCTGACCGGTACGGTCAGGCAACGCATGCCGCTCCCGTCCTCCGGCGCATAGAGGATATTCACCTGCGCCGTCCCGGAAAGGAGCGCACGGTCCGGCTGAACAGTCTTGTCGCGCAGGCAGACTGTGGCGTTCGCACCGAGGATCTTCAGGATATCCGGGGCGTTGTCGGGAACGATGGTGTCGGCGGTTTCTGTATGTGCGGCACTGAGCTCACCCAGGCGTTCAAAATAGGATATGACCCTGTTTTTCTGTTCCATCACGTTGTCCTCCCTTGTTGTTCTATGCGAATATATGAATGCGGACAGGAGATTATGCGCCCTTTGGTGCATATGCCGCGCCGCAAGACACGCTCATTCCCGTACATCTTTTATATATGCCGGCAAAGGGTGCATGTATGATGAAATTCAGTCTGCCGACATGTTTTTCCGCCGGATGCACAGTGCACGGCATAAAAACCGGAGCTGCAGAAGATCTGCAGCTCCGGCACGGCCTGTCTGTATTTGCAGCGGCGCAGGATCAGCGCGCCGTATCATCGTCGTAGTATTCGCTGCCCAGTTCAACACGATTGAAAGTGCGGAACTCCGTCGCAGAAAAACCCGTACGCTTCTTAAACTGCTTGTAAAAATCGCTTAAATCGCTGAAGCCCGCAGCATCCGCCACGGCGGAAACAGGGAGATTGGTTTTTATAAGGAGTGTTTCAGCCTGTGAAAGTCTGTAGGAGATCAGATACTGCTGCGGCGACATGCCGACATTTGCCTTAAAAAGCTTATAAAGATAGGTCCTGTCGATATTCAGAAGCGCCGAGAGCCCGCGAATGTCAATACTCTCCATATAGTGCGCATGAATATAGTCCAGACAGTCCTCAAAATAGGCGGAGGTGCTTTTGACTTTTCCCGCAAGAGAGATGACGCTGCTGAAAAGCATGTGCAGATAATACTCTGTTGGGTTTGGGATGAGCCCGGGGCTGATGCGCGAGGTATACATGTCGATCATAATGCGTGAAAACGCATCCTCCGGTACCTTTCTGCGAAACACGCGCGAGGCGCGTGTCAGGTGCGCGATCGCGAGAAGCTCTTCGACCGATTCCCCCTCAATCCCCATCCAGAAATAGCCCCACGGATCATTTTCATCCGAAAAATAGTTGACGGCCTGCCCGGGGAAAATGACAAATCCGTCACCGGGGCCGAGCGGATAAACCTGTTCGGGCGTGCGCATATACCCGCGTCCTTCAGTGATATAGTGTATGCGGTAATGCGGGCGGATATAGGAGCGCAGAAATCTGCGTGCATCCGGCATCTCCCACCCGAAATTCATCAATTTTACATGCCGAAAGCGCTCTTCCACCTTTACAGCCATATCCCATTCCCCTTCTTCACCAAATTGTTTTGCTGTCCTATTCATATCACGCCGTCTTCATTTTGTCAACATAATGCGTTATATATGCAACATTGCAACTTGAATGCACACAGGCCGCTTCTTATAATTTAGTTATAATGACCACGCAAAAAAAGATTATCCTCCGCACACATAGTACATACTGACAAATGGTTTTTCCCACATGCAGTCAACATGGTTCTCTTATATTTTACACGGCATTTATAAAATTTTTACAGTGCGAAGGAGCAAGCGTTCGCACAATTCATCCACCGAACAGGCAATGGAAAGGCGGTCGATCAGAATGAAAGCGTCAGAAATGCCCAAAAGGGGAGTGGAGAGGAGAGCAGTGAGGAAGAAGCAACATGGTTCCCAGGTGATCTGGTATCTGTTTTTGCTGCCGACAGTGGTGGGGATCGCGATGTTCATCGCATACCCGGTGTTTGAATCGTTCCGTCTGAGCTTTATGAAATCAAACGGAACGATCGAATCCTTCAACGGCCTGAGCAATTATCTGTACATATTTAAAAACGAGGTGTTCCGCAAGGCGATCTTCAACACGTTTTTCATCACCTTTTTCCAGCTTTTGATCGCGGTGCCCATCGGTTTTGTCCTGTCTGTGGTGATCAACAATCTCTTTGCCTGCAAAAACGCGTTGAAATCTCTCTTTTTTATCCCGTATATCACGCCGGCCGTCGCGGCAGGCACGCTGTTTCTCTTCGTTCTGCATCCGAACGGCATCTTAAACAGCCTGCTGGGCGTGTTCGGCGTTCCGGCGATCAGCTGGCTGGAAAACGGCTGGTCGGCCCGGTGGGGAGCGGTGCTCCTCGGCGTATGGAGGACGCTGGGATTCAATATCATCATTTTCCTGGCGTATCTGCAGGCGATCTCTCCGGAGTATTATGAAGCGGCATATGTCGACGGCTGCACGCGGCTGAAGGCGGTGCGGTATATCACCCTGCCGCAGATGAAGGGCGCGTTTGCTTTTCTCATTGTAATGGGCTGGATCAACGGCCTGCAGCGCTTTACAGACATCTATGTGCTCGGCAACGGGCCGCAGGGCAGCCCGGCGCGCGCGCTGCATACGATCGTAGGCTTTATTTATGAGCGCGGCTTCGGCAATTATGAGTTTGGCGTGGCTTCTGCGGCGGCCTACATCCTGTTCGCGATCATCCTTGTCTTTACATGGCTCAATATGAAGCTGACGAAGATGGACGTATAGAGGAGGTGGGCGAGATGAAAACAGGGTATAAAAAGCGGACGCATCTGTGGGATATGGTGGCGATCCTGCTGCTTTTCACAGTTGGAATCATCTTTATCATGCCGTTTGTATGGATGATCGTGGTGTCCTTTGAGCGGTATGCAAATATTCAGCCGCCGTTCCCGCCGTCATTTGTCTTAAAAGAGCCGTCGCTGTTCAACTTCAAGGTGGTGACGGAGAACGGAGCGATTCTGACTGCGTATAAAAATTCGTTCATCATCGCGGTATGTACGGTGGCGGTGAATCTCGCCGCGGTGCTGACGGGCGGATATGCGCTCTCGAAGGGGAAGTTTCACGGTAAGAAAGCGATTTTTTATATCATTATGGCAACGATGATGATTCCGTTCGAGACGAGAATGATCCCGATGTTTCAGGTATTTGCGAAGCTGGGGCTGACAAATAATTTTCTGCCGCTGATCCTGCCGGGGCTGATCGACGGGTTCGGCGTGATGCTGGTCAAACAGTTTTTCGACAAGCTGCCGGACAGTCTGCGCGAGGCGGCGCAGATCGACGGTGCGAGTGAATTCGGGATTTTCTGCCGCGTGATGGTGCCTTTGACCGGGCCGATCGTAGCGACGATTGTGATTTTGAAATTCATGGACAGCTGGAACTCGTTTTTATGGCCGCTGGTTATTCTGACGGGTGAAAAGTTCAAGACAGTGCCGATCTTCATCTCCTCCTTTTCACAGGAGGGAGGCACGCGGCTTGCGGGCAGTACGATGTGCGTGGCGTTTTTAGGGGTCATTCCGGTGCTGATCGTGTTTTTAAGCATGCAGAAGTACATCATTGAGAGCATTGCGCTTTCAGGCGTAAAGGGTGAATGAGGCAAAGGATGTTTTACCGGTGCAAAGCCGGTCAGAGCATAAAAGCGAGAGGCGAAAAATGAAAGGAGTACGGATATGAACGGTAAGAAACGGATCTTAGCGATGGTACTGGCCATGATGATGCTGGCGGCGCTGATGCTGAGTGGCTGCAGCAGCGAGCCGCAGCAGAGTGAGCAGCCGCAGCAGAGCGGGCAGTCCGGCACAGGGGAAGAAAAACCTGCGGAAAAACCCGCGGAGAAGACCAGGGTCAGGGTGCAGTGGATCGGCGATTTCAAGATGGAGGATTCGACAGACGCCATCAGCGGGCAAACGAACAAGGGGCTCTCCGTCCTGGAAGAAGCTTTTGAAAAAGAACACGCCGACATCGACGTGGAGTTCATCCTGATGGGCTGGGATGATTATCAGAAGAAGACGCAGACCATGATCATGGCCAAGGAAGCGGACGTCTACCAGCTGCCGGGCATTGCGAGCATTGCCGACCAGGGCCTGCTCGAGCCGCTGCAGCCGTACATCGACCGCGACAGCTTTGATCTGGGCGTCTACATCGACGGCCAGATCGACGGCTGGAAGGTCGTCGGCCCCGATGACTCCGAGCCGCAGATCTACGGCCTGCCGATGATCGGCGATACGCGCTTTATCGTGTATGACAAGCAGATCTTCGACGATTGGGGCGTAGAATATCTCTCCGCCGAACCGACACCCGAAGAAGTGCTTGAAAAAGCGAAGCTCATGACCGGTACGAACCCTGTAACCGGCGAGCAGAATTACGGCGCGTTTTACAATGGCAAGAAGGCAACGGATATCGTCATGAATCTGAACGAGGCCTTTGGCGGTACCTGGGGCACGGGATGGCGCGCGAAAGATCTGAAGCTGAATTTCAACAGCGATACCATGAAGCAGGCCCTCCAGTGGCTGGTTGACCTTGACAAGCTCTGTCCGGAAGGCGCGATGTCCAATCAGGGCGGCGAGCTGTTTGGTACGGCGGACAACAATATTGCGATGCATATCCGGGTCGCTCCGCTTGATTTGAACAATGTCAATGCCCTGGGGCTGGGCGAGCGCTATGGAACCTCGATCCTGTTCGTCAATGAAGCGTATGGCATGGGTGGCATGTTCAACGGAAGTCCGATCGGCATCAGTGCCGCGTGCGATGTCAAGGACGCCGCCTGGGAGTGGCTGAAGTTCACCGCAAGCGATGCGTTTACGGAGTTCTTCTGGGAAAACCAGCGCTATGAAGGCCTGCCGGCTTCCAAAGCGGTGCTCGAATTTGACGAGGTGAAAAACGACGAGAACATCCAGAGAATGTTTGAATCAGTCGAATGCCTGTGGGCGCCGCGCTATGTCTATCGTGTAGGACAGCCGGAGTCTGCGCTCATGACCGGCATTCAGGACGTGGTCCTGAACGGAAAGGAGGTCGCCGCCACGCTTGACGCGGTACAGAAGGAATCTGAGGATTGGATCGCCCAGCAGTAATACCAAAGTTTATGTTGACAGGCATAGCGTGCGTCTGCCCGGCCAGGTCCGGTCCGTCAGCATAAAAAATCGTCCGCGGGCTCATTTTGAGCCTGCGGACGATTCGCAGAAATTTTGTTTTTGGAAACATAGCGCTGTGAAACTTTGTTCAACGTCATTCTTTGACGGCGGCGCACGAATTGCGGATCACAAGCTTTGGCATGATGCAGATATCGGTTGGTTCTGTCTGGGAGCCGTTGATCATGTTGAGAAGCAGATCGATCGCCGCGCGGCACAGCTCGCTGATGGGATTGGCAATGGTTGTAAGCATGATCTTCGGCAGGGCGGAAAAAACAATGTTGTCAAATCCAAGTACCGACAGCTCTTCTGGTACACTGATGCCAAGTTCGTCCGCTGCCTGCAAAACGCCGAGCGCGCCAAGGTCATTAATTGCAAAAACTGCGCTCGGGAGCTTAGCATGCGATTTGAAATATTTTTTGGAAAGCTCGTAGCCCGCTTCGATGGAGCTGGAATTGAACGTTGAGAACACGATATCGGTTTCGATATTGTACTCCGACGATGCCGCCAGGAAGCCGTGCTTGCGGTTTTTATGCGTCAGGCTTGAATCGCGCACGCCGAGCAGGGTGATATTTTTGTGCCCGAGTGAGATCAGGTGGCGTGTACCGTTGTATGCGCCCATAAAATTATCGATGCGCACGCGGCTCAAATTCTCACCAGTGAAATTGTCGCTGACAATGACGGTAGGCACTTTTTTTGCATAGTCATTTACAAATTCACTCGAGTCGGCAGAAAACGGGGAAAAGATCAGACCATCGATCTGCTTGCTGAAGAGCAGCTCAAGGTCTTTCTTTTCCGTCTCCAGGTCGCGCCAGGAGTTGCAGATAATCGAGCTGTAGCCGTGCAGGCCTGCAAAACGTTCCATATACAGCACAATTTCGGAAAAAAACGGATTGGATACATCGGGAACGATGATACCAAGCGTATTTGTACTGCGTGTAACGAGACTTCGTGCCATGACGTTCGGCGTATACCCCATTTCATGACACAGCTTTTTAATGCGGCTGCGCGTGGCTTCACTGATTTCGGGATTATCCGACAGAGCCCTCGACACAGTCGCGTAGGACACGTTGGCCACCCTGGCAATATCTTTAATCGTAACTCTTTTCATACTGCGAACCTCCAGCGAGTGCTGATGAGACCTGGGCCGTGCGGCACAAGCCGGGCCGCACAGGGAAACACAGGCCGATCAATAAAACAGCTTTATGTATTCTTCTACATCCGAGCGCCTTTTTTTGAAGGGACCCGGCGTTTCCATTTTATATGATACCATGGCAGTTGCAAAGCGCAGCGCCGTGGGGATGTCGGCGTGCAGACGCTCGGTCATGTATGCGGCGAACGTCGTGTCTCCGCGGCCGGTGCGGCCGGACAGATTGCGCGACTTGATGGGGCAGGTGTAAATTTCTTTGCCGTCGTACACGAGAACTTCGGTATTGTGGGTAATGATAATTTCCTTTGCGCCCCAGTCATACATCATTTTGGCGGCCTCTGCGCGGTCCGCAGTGCCGGTTAGTATCTCTGCCTCGGCCGCGTCGGTCTTCAAAAAGTGGATATAGGGGAGGATATCCTTCTTCGCGGCATAATCTTCAAAATACATTTCCATTGTTTCGCGGTTAAGGCAGCGAAGATAACCCTGCATATCGACCGCAACCTTGCCGCGCTTGGACAGCGCTTCGATCATACCCGGCTCAAAATCTCCGTTGATGAGGCCGGCAAGATGGAAAATTTCGGATTCGACATCGGGAACATCGGTGATGCGGAAGGGATCCGCAACAGACTGCACGATCAGACGGCGGCGTTCACGGTCTGCGGAAAGGTATTGATTGGTCATTGAGGTATTTTCTGCACAAGGAATAAAAAAGATGTCTTCATTCGGAACTGCAACCACGTCCATAAGCATTTTCTGTTCGGGCGCCATTTTGGTGAGGATGCCGGTACGCGCGCCCGCCGCGACAGCGGCGTAAGCGCTGAAAAACGTAGCGCCGCCGTAAAACCCGTAGCGCGTTCCGTCAGGCTCGCAGACTTCGTCTACCGTGATGTGGCCGATGATAAAGGTATCGTATTTTTTCATGAAACCATTTACCCCTTCTGCACGATGGCATTTTTATAAAAATTGGCGCAAAGAACCATTTTAACTGTAAACGTTTGCGCCTTTTCTTATAATATCAGCAAAAGCAGAAAAGGTCAATACAAATCTGAAAAAAGAAAAAACAGAGCATATTCTTGGCAGAAATATATAAATTTACAGAACAATATGCGTGAAAAAACACAAACAGAATGGGAAATGGTGCGAAGCGGCTGCATTTGGCGACGGGATACAAGCGAATGGAACCCAATTTTGTGATCGCTCTGCGATCATGATCTGAGGCGATAGAAATGGTGCGTGCGCTCCAGATGCAAAGCATTGAAAAATGCGCACGGCAATCGAGAAAAATCCAGTAGGAAAAAAACGCCTTTTGTGGTAAGATATCCGCAGAGCGGATATCTTACCACGCGCATATCGCCTCTCCGAGGCGATGCGCACAAATTTCATGGCGTGCCGTCGGAGACGGCACATGCCAATC
>CAKTWY010000075.1 GCA_934630445.1 uncultured Eubacteriales bacterium | reverse complement strand
ATTTTTTATTGAATCCGAAACAATCTGAATATGCGTCTCGGGATGCTCACCGCAATATGCGGCCACGACCTGCGGACTAAAGATCTCCTCCGCGCTCGGCGTCACGCCGATTGCAAAACGCCGCATATCCCGGTGCTGGTCCTCGATCGCCTGCTTCGTATTTTCGTAAAGCACACATGCGCGGCGCGCATATTTCAGCAAAATATTTCCCTCGGGCGTGAGTTTGAACTCCTTTGCACCGCGATAAAACACCTGGATGCCAAACTCTTCTTCAAGCTGGCGGATATGATGGCTCACCGCCGGCTGTGTCAGCGACAGCTCTTTTGCCGCTGCCGTAAAACTCCTCAACTGCGCGAGGGTAAGTAGCGTCGTAAGCTTCGTATCTACCAATTCGTTCCCTTCTTTCTTCTATTATATATATCTGCTATCTGCCGAACCAATCACCGCTGACACGGCGAAACTGCGCCAGGGGCCGAATCATCGTTTATCCCGCAGGGAGCCACCCTCACCGTCTTGCGCCCATACTGCCGGAATCGGGCACATTTTTATTTCCGCATTAAAATATATTATTTGATTTTACACCCACAGGCCGCTATAATCAAGGCATTTCAGCTCATTTGGATCCATTTTGCAGATCAGGAAGACCGTTGTCTCGGTTTTCCTTTTCCGCCGGCCGTCATATAAAAGGGCCGCCGAACGAAGAACCCGTCCGGCGGCCCAGCATGTTTTAATTCAGATCTCGATCGAGCTGATGATGCCCTTGAGCACATCGCCGCTGTGACGCAGCTTGGCGACCTCATCATCCGTCATCGGCGGGGTGATAAACTTCTCGATGCCGCGCGCGCCAACGACCGCCGGCAGACTCAGACATACATCGTCGATGCCGTACTGGCCGTGCAGCATGCTTGAAACGGCGACGATGGAACGCGTATCGCGCACGATGCACTCGCAGATGCGGCGGGTGGAAAGCGCGACGGCATAGAACGTAGCGCCCTTCAGAGAGATAACCTTAGCGCCGGCCGTTCTCATATCGTTTTCAATGCCAAGGAGAACCTCATGTCCGCAGGTGCTGTCCTTGCCGCAGATCTCCTTGCAGTAGGTTGCCATGGGCATGCCGCCGATCGTGACGAGCGACCAGGGCACCATGGAGGAATCGCCGTGCTCGCCGAGAACAAAGCCGTGAATGTTCTTCGGGTTCAGGCCGATATGCTCGGCAACGCCCGCGCGCAGGCGGCTGGAATCGAGCAGCGTGCCCGAGCCAATGACCTGGCTCTCCGGCAGACCTGTAATCTTGAGGATGGCATAGGTGAGAATATCGACAGGATTGGAAACGACGACATAAATCGCGTCCGGCGCATACTTCGTGACCTGCGGCATCACGGATTTGATGATGTTGACGTTGTTCTGCGCAAGATCAATACGGGTCATGCCGGGCTTTCTCGCCATGCCGAGGGTGATGATCACGATATCGGAATCCTTCGTCGCGGAGTAATCGCTCGCGTAGATGTTGACCGGCGGGCAGAGCGCCGTGCCCTGGAGGATATCCATCGCCTCGCCCTTGGCCTTGGCCTCATTGATATCAACAAGGACAATTTCCGAGCACATACCGTCCATGGTCAGCGTATACGCAATGGTGGCGCCTACGTTGCCCGCGCCGAGGATACTAACTTTCTTCCCTTTTTTCATGATGCTTTTCTCCCTGTTATCTGTATATTTTTGCAATCATTGCCAAATTGAGATCGTATAAACTTTGTAATAATTGTATCACAAAGGGCTGATATTATACAACTGATTTTGCGCATCGTTCTGACAATTTTTGCTATAACTTTTATTCTTTTTTCGTGATATACCACCAATCATTTGCTGTAATTTCAAAAAATATCAAAAAAAGAACAGAATTTCACTCGTATTTTACCAAAATTAATAATTTGACTTTTATAAGGCTTTATGCTATCATGAATTTGATTTCGGGAAAAGCAGAAGCTGGCTGCTTTATGGCAGAACTGTAATTTTTGCTTCCTGTATTCAGTGTCTTTCCATTTTTTGCATGCTGTTTTTTCAAAATGCATATATTCATATTTTGCATTTTTATACATTTTGTTGTTTTGGACCGGATTCGCTGTTTTCCGCGTGTGCAGCGCAGAATAAATGTTCAGTTAGTTGATGCCCGTGCTCTTATAAAAAAGAGCGCGGGCATTGTTGCGTCATGCCCTTTCCCGAATTGTGACTTTGACAGTGTCGCCCGGCTGTTTTTCAATCTTCGCACGGATATCCTTGCGTATACCGAGAATATGGCAGGGCGTTTTCATGCGCACAAGACTTCCGTCATACGGCACCCCGTCAAAGGTTGCGGATACCTTCACACGTCCTTTTCCGAAAACTTCCTTTACATCAAAAGGGATTTCGATATATGCCCCGTCGATCCCTTCGACTTTTTTAATCACAGCAGAAAATGAAAACATCTGTTTGTTCATATTTTTCCTCTTTTTTGCGTTTTGCGTCTGCAGATAGTTTCCCCTCATATGCCGCAGACAACACTGGAAAAGCCCGGCGGACTGAAACCTGTCCGCCGGGCTTTAAGCTGAAATACTGCGATATTTGCTTTAGAACGTGACGTCGACGCCATAATAAGCGCACTCAAGGATCTTCTTGAGGTCCTCGACGGTCGGCACTCTCGGGTTGGAGCCGGTGCAGGGGTCCTTGATGGCATTTTCCGCCACAAAGTCCACCGTGCTCTTGAAGAGCGACTCATCCACGCCTTCTCCCTTAAAGGTAGGCGCGATGCCGACGCACTTGTTCAGGCGGCGGATCTCTTCGACGAGGGAATTGGTCAGCTGTTTGGCCGTGCTGCCCGGAAGGCCGAGCGCGCGGGCAATGTCAGCATAGCGCTCCATGCACTCCTTGGCATTGTACTGGATGACATACGGCAGCATGATTGCGTTGCAGCAGCCGTGCGGCAGATCATACTGGGCGCCGGTCTTATGCGCGAGGGAATGCACGATGCCGAGCAGCGCGTTGGAGAACGCCATGCCGGCGAGGCACTGCGCGATATGCATCTTGCCCCTTGCCTGCACGTCGCCGTTATAGGAATCCACCAGATACTCGTCGATCATGACGATCGCCTTGATCGCGAGCGGATCGGAAAAGTCGCTCTTCAGGCCCGCGGTATACGCTTCGATCGCATGCGTCATCGCGTCCATGCCGGTGTGCGCGGTCAGCTTTTTGGGCATGGTGACCGCGATTTTCGGATCGACAATCGCAACATCCGGCGTGATCTCAAAATCGGCGAGAGGATATTTGATCTTCGTGGAGTAGTCGGTGATGACGGAGAAGGCCGTAACTTCGGTCGCCGTGCCGGAAGTGGACGGAATGGCGACGAAAATCGCCTTCGTGCGCAGCTTCGGCAGAGAGAACGGATCCTTGATATCGTCAAACGTCTTTTCAGGATATTCATAGAAGACCCACATCGCCTTCGCCGCGTCGATCGGAGAACCGCCGCCGATCGATACGATCACATCCGGCTGGAACTCACGCATGGCCGCCGCGCCGCGATAGACCGTTTCAACAGACGGATCAGGCTCAACGCCTTCAAAAAGCTTGACTTCCATGCCGGCCGCTTTCAGATTGTCTTCCACGATCTGCAAAAAGCCGTTCTTCTTCATGGAACTGCCGCCGGTAACGACAAACGCTTTTTTATGGCCTTTGAGGTTTTTCAGTTCATCCAGGGCGTTCTCGCCAAAATAGATGTCACGGGGTAATGTGAACCTTGCCATAAATATTACTTCCTTTCAAAATATTGATTGTTGTGTGATGCGGTTTTTCCGCATCTTCATCATAGCCTTTTGTCAAAAATTTATCAAGCTTTATTTTTTTCGACAAATTCATGAAATTATTTTTATATATTGTATAATATGGTAAAAACGCAGCACCGTACATTTGATCTAAAACCATATTAATAAAATTATCATACAATTTTTACTGCGCACTAACCGCTGTATGAAATAGGTTTTGACAAACACAAAAAAACCATATATCATTAATAAAAAGCAGGCCGTTTGATCGTATTGTTCCGCGCTACGGCGGCGTTCGCATATAAGGAACCCACGCGCCCACGACGGCGCGCGGCGTGCAGGCATCATTCAGTCTGCGCGGCTGCGGGGCTTTTTATTCATATCTTTTCTGTGGGAGGTAGACTATGTTAAGCGTATACATCTGCGTTTCCAGCTCCTGCCATATCAAGGGCTCGCACTACCTGGTGCGCCGCTTTGGCGAGCTCATCAAAAAATATGGCCTGGAAAACCGCGTCGAGCTGAAGGCCACGTTTTGTCTCAACTGCTGTACAAACGGCATGGCGATCCGTGTTGGCGATGATATCATCGGAAATATCACCGTTTCAAACTGCGACCGTGTGTTTGAAGAGCGCATTCTCTCACGTGTCAACAGCGAAGAGGAAGAAGCAGCCGCGTCTCACGAAGGGCCGCATCACGGATAAGTCTGCAAATTTGCCAGATACGGAACATTCCTGCAGAGAAATGCGCAGCTGAACGCAGGCTCGCAGGCGGTTTTCCATTCCGTCCTGGTTATGATGGGGAGGATGAAAGATATGAGCATCATCAAGCTCAAAGAGGCCAATTGCAAAAACTGCCACAAATGCATTCGCGGCTGTCCGGTGAAGTCCATCTCCTTCACCGATGAACAGGCGCAGATCATCGACAATGAATGTATCCTCTGCGGCCACTGCACCCTGGTATGCCCGCAGAACGCCAAATATATCCGCTCCGATCTCGACCGTGTGCGCGACTGGCTTGCGCGCGGGGAAAAGATCTATGTTTCGCTGGCGCCGTCGTATGTATCGGTTTTTCCGGATGCAAACATCAAAAAAATGTCCGCCGCTCTCCTGAAGCTGGGCTTTACCCATGTGGAAGAAACGGCCATCGGCGCAGGGCACGTCTCAGCGCAGTACGCCGCGCTCATGCGCGAACACAAGATGCCCAATATCATCACCACCGCATGTCCGACAGTGGTGCTTCTCGTTGAAAAATACTATCCAGCCCTTGTCAAATATCTGGCGCCGGTGCTCTCGCCCATGTGCGCGCACGCGAAAATGATGCGCGAAGTATACGGAAAGCGCATTAAAGTGGTCTTTATCGGGCCGTGCATCTCCAAAAAATACGAAGTGACAGATCCCGCCAACGAGGGCGTCGTGAACGCCGTCCTCTCGTTTGACGAACTGCACGAGTGGTTCACAGATGAAAAAATCGACTTTTCTGAAGAAAATGACGACGCGCGCGGCATAAAGGGGGTCGTCAACCGTTATTACCCCATCCCCGGTGGCATTATCCGCACCATCCAGCGCGAGGACAGGAGCGAGTACCGCGCTGTCGCAGCCGACGGTATCGACCGCTGCATGGACATTCTCCAGTCGCTGCGCGACGACGGAAGCGAAGGCTATTTTCTCGAGCTCAACGCATGCGCCGGCGGCTGTGTCGGCGGGCCGTGCATCAAGAGCTTTGCAAAATCCGTGCTCGGCGCGCGCGAGCAGGTCTCTGCGAACGTCAAGCTGCGCGCGAACGATCCCGCTCCGCTGACCGAAGGGCTTGACACGGCGATCCGCCGCCATTATTTTGACCTTTCGCCGAACGAAAAGCAGCCCACGGAGGAGGAGATTCGCGCCGTACTCCTCAAGATCGACAAGCCCACGCCGGAATCTGAGCTCAACTGCGGCGCGTGCGGCTATTCGACCTGCCGTGAAAAGGCGATCGCCGTGTGCCAGGGCAAGGCAGACATCAAGATGTGCCTCCCCTACATGCGCGAGCGCGCGGAGTCGACGTCGAACCTGATCATCGAAAACACACCGAACTGCATCGTCGTCGTCGACGAGGATATGAACATTCTTTCCTTCAACCCCATCGCGCGGGAGAAGTTCGGCCTTGTGGAAAACCGCTGTATCGGCCGGCCGATCGAGATGTATTTTGACAGCCCCGATTTTGATCGCGTGCGCCAGACGGGTGAAAATATCATCTCCAGCAAAAATACGTACCCCGAGTACGGCATCACCGTTGAGCAGCATATTTTCCGTATCGACGGACACCAGAAAAATTATGTCGTCATCATGCAGGACATTTCCAGCGAGGAGCGGCGCGCGCAGCAGCTGAGCGAGATGCGCAGCGAGACCGTGGAGGTCGCCCAGCGCGTCATCGACAAGCAGATGCGCGTCGCGCAGGAGATTGCCAGCCTTCTGGGCGAGACCACGGGCGAGACAAAAGTCGCCCTCACAAAGCTCAAGAAGACCATCCTCGCCGAGACCGGGGAGACGCGCCATGAATGACCGTATTTTTATCGAAGCGAGCGCCGAGAGCCTTTTCAAGCACGGTGAGGAGCTGTGCGGTGACAAGGTGGAAATCGTCCGGAACGACGACTCCGTCATCGTCGTGCTGGCGGACGGGCTCGGCAGCGGCGTAAAGGCGAACATCCTGGCGTCGCTCACCTCGAAGATCATTGCCACCATGGTCGACGGCGGCGCGGAGATCGTCGAAACGGTGGAGACCGTCGCCTCCACCCTGCCGATCTCCAAGGACCGCGGCGTGGCGTATTCGACGTTTACGCTCCTGCACATCTATCACGACGGGCATGCGACGCTTGTTGAGTATGATAACCCCGCCGCCGTCATCCTCCGGCGCGGCAAGCCGCTCGAGCTGGAAAAGCAGGAAATGGTCGTCGGCGACAAGCGCATCCTCACCTGCGAATTTACACTCGAAGCGCAGGATATCGTCGTGCTCTTTTCCGACGGCGTCGTCCACGCCGGGGTGGGGAAGGTCCTCGACCTCGGCTGGCAGTGGCCGAACATCCGCGACTATCTCGTCTCCTCCTATACGCCGGAATGCTCTGCCATGGGATTGACAAAACGCCTGCTCGCCGCATGCGACAGCCTTTATATGAGTTCGCCCGGCGACGACACGACCGTGGTGAGCGTCAAGGTTCGCACGCCGGTGCCGGCGTGCATCATGGTCGGCCCCCCTGTCGACTCCGCAAAAGATGAAGAGGTCGTAAAAAAGCTTCTCGCCTGCCCCGGCAAAAAGGTCGTCTGCGGCGGTACCACATCGCAGATCGTCAGCCGCGTCACGGGCAAGCGCATCGACGTCGCGCTGGAATATTATAATCCCTCCGTTCCCCCGATGGCGAAGATCGAAGGGATCGACCTTGTGACCGAAGGGGTGCTTACGCTCGGGCGCGCGCTGGACGACATGAAGGAGTACTGCGCCGCCGGTTCTGAGATGAAGGATGTGCTGAACATCAACAAGCGCGACGGCGCGTCGCTTCTGGCCAAGCTTCTTCTCGAGCAGTGCACGCAGGCGCATTTCCTCGTCGGGCGCGCAATGAACCCCGCGCACCAGAACCCGAATCTTCCGCTGAGCCTGAGCCTGAAGCTGCGCCTGGTGGAGGATATCGCCGAGTGCCTGCGCTCGCTCGGGAAAAAGGCCACCATCGAATACAACTGAGCCACGAGCGCATTCAAACAGACATCCTGCCCGACAAGGAGGGCCGCATTTGGTCATTAAAACAATCGCCATCAAGCTCGCACGCCCTTCGGCAAAAAAGCGCGGTATGATCGACCGCGCGATCGCCGGCTACAGCGCGGCGTTTGAATATCTTCTGGAGCGTATGCGCGATCGCTGGCCCGAGGTCGAGAAGGAGACAAAAAGCGGCGCGCCGATGCGCACGCACCGGATCATGAATCTGGTCGACCGCGAGGTATCCCGGGAGCTGAACCGCTTTCAGGTACAGCCTTTCAAAGACGCGCTCAAAATGGATTATGCGATGGCGATGACGAGCTTTTCCCTGATCCGGGAGGCCACACCCGGCGCGCGCTACCCGATCGTCTCCCTCGATGAGGAGAATTTTGAGCGGCATATGCAGGATATCCTTTCGCGCTTTGACTCAGGTTCGGTTTCCAAAAAAGAATTTGCCCGTGAGGTCGACCGGTATATCGAAAAATACCGCGTCGAAAAGCCGCTGCTTTTCTGCCGCTATGCCGTCAACCGCGACTATTGTCTTTTATATAACGAGTATACCGGCCGCTTTTATGCCAAGCTGTATCTCATGAGCGTGGACGACACGCACCGCGAGCGCGCCGCACACGAAGGGTATGGAAACCTGCGCTACATCACCCGGGAAGAGCGCTATCTCGAGCCTGATACGCGCCCACGGCGCTATATCGTCCTGCCCCTCTCCATCGGCGAGTGGCAGCGCGGCTACCTCTGCCAGGCGATCAAGGACCCGTCCATGCTCAAGACAGCGCGCCTTGTGCGCCGCCGGGGCGACTATTATCTTCTCGTGAACATCGCCTGTGCGACAAAACCGCCGCGCCACACGTACACAACGCTGGGCATCGCGCGCGCTGTCAGCTGCAGGCTGCATTACACTGTGAGCGACCGTGAGGGCCAGCGTTCTGTCTTCGGCACACTGGGTGATTCTTCCGGCGACGCGTTGAGCGACGGTGCGCTTCACGCGCTTGCCAATCAGATCGTCACCCTTGCCGGGCGCTATAACGCGCAGGTGATCACCTGTTCCCTCGTCGGGCGCAGCGACCGCCTTTATTGGAGCGAATACCGCGATACGGGGCTGCATCCGCTCATGTCGTGCGCGGAGTACAACCGGCTTTGCGCCATCCTCGCCTACAAGCTTCCGCTCGCCGGCCTGCCGAGGCCCGTTACCGTCAGCCCGAACGGCATCTTCTATTCCTGCCCGAATTGCCATAAAAACAGCAGGAAAAATCGCTTTTCCGGCAATCTTTTTATCTGCACGGTATGCGGAAAGGGCTATGATATCGAAGAGCTCGGCAGCTACAATCTCTCCACACGGCTTCTGAACTATCGCCGCTCGCCTATCGTATTCACCGTGCGCCGGAGCGGCGGGTGCGTATTGATCGAAAATGCGGACCTCGGCGCCGCATTCCGCCTCCCGGCTGAAGATCCCCCCATCGAACAATTTTTTGACGAGCTATACCGTGCGCTGCGCACATCCGGCGCCATTTCATTCGAAGGGTTGTCCGCCAGGCAGTATAAAAAACGGCTGAGCCTGGTAAAAAAACTTTCGGAATACGAAAATCTGGCAGATGTGATCCGCTTTCGCGAAATAGAATAGGCCCTTCAACACTTCCCGCGGCGTCGCTGCCGCGCCGCGCCGCCCCGGCGACGGACTGTCCGGCGATGCGCCGAACATCCCCGCATGGAGCAGCAAACCCACCGTGTGGGCGCGCCGTCTCTTTTCGGCGTGAAAGCGCAGCTATCTGAACAGACGGGCCGGCAAACGCTTTGCCGGCCCGTTATCCAATTTTACGCGCAATACCCTGCATGTTTTCTGGAGGTCAATATGGTACAGATCGGCAATTCCTGGGACGAACTTTTGAAAGAAGAATGGCAGAAGGACTATTACAAAGCGCTGCGCGCTTTCCTGGTTCAGGAGTACCAAACGCGGCGCATCCATCCCGATATGCACGATATCTTCAACGCCCTGCGCTACACGCCTTACGAAAACGTGCGCGCGGTCATCATCGGTCAGGATCCATATCACGGCCCGGGCCAGGCGCACGGGCTGTGCTTTTCGGTAAAGCGCGGCGTGGCGATCCCTCCGTCGCTGCAGAATATCTTTCAGGAGATCGAGGATGATCTCGGCATTCCCGCGCCGCCGCACGGGGAGCTGACCGCCTGGGCAAAAAGCGGGGTGCTCCTGCTCAACAACGTTCTCACCGTGCGCGAGGGGCAGGCCAACAGCCACCGCGGCCGCGGGTGGGAAACGCTCACCGACCGCGTTATCTCGCTTGTAAACGACAAGCAGACGCCCGTCGTTTTTCTCCTCTGGGGAGCCAACGCACGGGAAAAGGCCCGCCTTGTAACGAACCCGCGCCATTTTGTGCTGACCTGCGCGCATCCCAGCCCCCTGTCAGCTTTCAACGGCTTTTTCGGCTGCCGCCACTTTTCCAAGACCAACGAGCTGCTCGAGGCTGCGGGCGAGGCCCCCATCAACTGGCGCATCCCTGTTTGACGCGCCGCCTTTGCACGCAAACGGATCGGCCGCTGCTGCCGTATCAGGCCAAGAGACCCTGATATAGCCCAAGCTTCATCGGGGCCTGAGACTGTCGAAAAAGCCGGCAGCCTCCCAAAGTGCTATCTCGGCCTAAGAGCCGCCCGATGGGCGGTTGGCCTCGGATTTCTTCGCTGCGGCGCAAAAGGGATCGACAAGCCGAAGCCCCCGATGCAGCTCAAACCGCATCGGGGGCTCTGTCTCTCGTCTTTTTACAGCGGCGCGCGGCCGCATCCGGCTGTCAGAATTCTTCCATCGTCACGCTCTTTACGCCCGGGAGGCCTGAGATGCGCGCGGTCATGTAGTTATAGTCGCTCGACAGGCTCGACACCTTGGCCGAAAAGCGGAAGCTCACCTCAAACACATTCGCCGCGTCGCTCTCCTTGACTTTGGTGTTTTTCATCTCAATATTGTTGACCGACGCAATTTCGCTGATCGAATAAATCAGCTTCGACGGATCCGTGCAGGTGATAAAAACCATCGCCCGCGAGAATTTCCCGCCCTGCATCTTCTTTTCCACGCGCTCAAAGCTCGTCAGCGTGATCATGGTGATCACAAGCCCGCCGACCGCGCCGACATAGAACCCCGCGCCTGCGGCAAGGCCGATGCACGCCACCGCCCACAGCGACGCCGCCGTCGTCAGGCCTTTGACGTTGGCGCCCTCGCGCATGATCGTGCCCGCGCCGAGAAAGCCGATGCCGGAAACCACCTGTGCGGCCATGCGCGTGGCGTCGCCGTTCACTGTTCCCGCGACATAAATGCCGCAGAGCATGATCATCGCCGAGCCCACCGACACCAGAATATGCGTGCGGAAGCCCGCCGGACGGCGCGCCGTTTCGCGCTCCCATCCGACCACGCCGCCGATCGCCACCGCCAGGATCAGGCGGATCAGAATCTCCTGATTATTGAGCATGCTGTGTGCCCCCTATGTTCTGTCATTCATGCAGGCAGGCTTTGCCTCCAACCCGTTTGCAAGCCGCCTGACGGCGCAATGTCTGAAACGTTTGCGCCATAACGATTTGAGGACGGCAAAGGCCGTCCTCACGGAATTTGTACCCAAAAGCTGCGTGAACGCCTATTTTTCCGCCCATTTCCCTGTCGCCTGCGCGGTGAGATAGGCATTGATAAACCCGTCGATATCCCCATCCATCACTGCGCCGATATTGCCGTTTTCAAAGCCCGTGCGATGGTCCTTGGCAAGCGTATACGGCATAAAGACGTAGGAACGGATCTGGCTGCCCCATTCGATCTTCTTCTGCTCGCCCTTGATGTCCTCGATCTTGTCAAGGTGCTCGCGCTCCTTGATCTCAAGCAGCTTGGATTTCAGCATGCGCATGGCGACCTCACGGTTCTGATGCTGGCTGCGCTCGTTCTGACAGGCGACGACGATGCCCGTCGGGATGTGGGTGATGCGGATGGCCGACTCCGTCTTATTAACGTGCTGCCCGCCCGCGCCGGACGAGCGGTACGTATCGACCTTCAGATCTTCCGGACGGATATCAATATCCGCATCGTCCGATATCTCCGGCATCACCTCGACCGCCGCAAACGATGTGTGCCGCCTGCCCGACGAATCGAACGGCGAAACGCGCACCAGCCTGTGGATGCCCATCTCGCTTTTCAAATATCCAAAAGCGTTCTCGCCCTCGATGAGGATCTCCGCGCTCTTGATGCCGGCCTCATCTCCGTCAAGATAGTCGAGGATCTTGTATTTGAAGTTGTGGCGCTCTGCCCAGCGCGTATACATACGGTAGAGCATCTCCGCCCAGTCCTGCGCCTCCGTACCGCC